>JAERSX010000336.1 GCA_016845285.1 Deltaproteobacteria bacterium
GGCGGTGCAGCAGGTCGTTCGGGGTGTTGCAGCGCTCGAGGGTGACCGGCACCCTTGGGCGGAACGCCAGAGCTGGACCATCGACAAGATTGGGTCAACCACGACGTCACGCCCCTTGAGCGGCCGCCTCAGAGCTCCCAGAACTCGGCCAGGTAGTCCGCGCGGGTCTGGACCCAGTCGAGGACAAGCTCCTGGTCGGCGGTGGCCTCGCTCAGCGAGCAGTCCCGGCGCGGGTCGGCCTCGACGTCGGCGGCGATCAGGGTGCGGTGCGCCGCGACCTCGGTGGCGAGGTCGACATCGGCCATCAGCTCGATGGCATCGGCCACCTCGTCGCGCCAGGCGACGGTGCAGGAGCTGTCCTGAAGGCAGCCCGTGGCGAGCTGCCCCACGATGTCGGTCCAGCTCCGGTGGCCCTCGCGATCAGGGATGAAGGAGAAGTCGAGGTCGGTGGAGACCAGCTCGGCCTCGCCATCGGTGGGGTCGATGTAGAAGCGGTAGTTGTTCTGGTGCAGGACATAGCCGTCGTTCTGGCCGGTCCACTGCTCGCCCACGAACATCTTCAGCACCGCCTCCCAGTCGATGAGCGGGTCGAGGGTCTCGTCGAAGTCCTCGGTGCCGTGGCTGGCCAGCAGCGCCTCGGAGATGGCGATGACGTCAACGTGATCGACGTCCGTTCCCTCGTCGAGCTGGAAGAGGGTGTCGCGGTCGAGGCCGAAGTCGAGGGTGGTGAAGTTGTAGCCGCCCTCCCAGTAGTACTTGCCGTCGTAGAAGTTGCCGTCGGGGTCGGCATAGACGCGCTTGAGGAAGCGATCGTCCTGGGTCTCGACGAGGTTGTAGAGGCCGTAGGGGTTGTCGTTGATGGTGAGGTCGACGAAGGAGGCCCGTGACGCCGGCACCCCGAGCGCATCGAAGAGCTGGGCGGCCACCACCTCCTTCATCTGGCTGCAGTCGACGACGGCGTTGTTCAGCGTGAGGCTCTCGAGGCCGTGGTAGCGCTGGTCGGGGACGTAGCGGTTGAGGTCCACCCGCAGCTTGGGCTTGCCGTTCATGTACTGGAAGCTGCCGATCTTCCCCCGCATGCGCAGGCCGACCTCGGTGATGGTCTGGCCGTCGACGACGACCTCGGCGGGCACGTACTCATAGGGCTCGTCGTTGAGCGCGAGGATGTACTCGTTGTCGACGATGAGCTCGATCTGGTGGATGCGATCAAGGGTGAACAGCGGGTGCTGGCTGTCGCCGACGTACTCGACCTCGTCCGGGACCCAGCCGCTGTCCTCCGTGGCGCTGCCCCCTTCGCCGGTGTCGTCGTCCGTGCCCGCGCCTTCGTCGCCCGCACCGGTCATCTCCTCGACCGAGTCCCCCCCAGGGGTCACCGGCTCCGGGGCATGGCAGCCCCACGCCAGCCCCATCGTCACAGTCATCAGAGCGCTCAAGACATCCATGCCCTTCACTGTGTGGCAGCCCCCGGGAATCTACCCCTCGCGGGCGGAACCTGGTCCCACACCTTCGCCGAAGCGTTGGCGGGCACGCCGACCAGGCCCCGGCCAACGCTTCGGCCGTGTGGCGCGGCACCATGGGCCGACTCCACTCGACCAGGTCGGTGACGACGAGCGCCAGCGGTGTCGGGTCTCGTCTACAGTCGCGGCCCTGAGTTGTCGCTGGGGGGGGGATGACCACTGCCCTCGGCTCACGAGTCTCCCCACAAACTGGACATTGCCATCCACCTCGAAGCTGCGCCGCAACAACTCTGCCCATTGGAGTTCCCATCGTGGCCTCGGCACAGCCACCTGCTTGCGCAGTGCCTTCCGGTGCGGGGGCGTGTCGGACTTCGGCACGAAGGGGAGGGCCAACAGCAAGTGCATGGACGCGACACCGCCTCGGGTTTCGTGACACGTCAGCCCGGCTTCTCAGCCAGGGCCACGGATGCCGGGGCAGCAACGGGGACTTCGCCCGTGCGCTCAGGGATCGGAGGCGAGGTCGAGCGGGGCGAGGCGCTCGGAGGATTTCGGGGCCGTCTCCATGCCCTCCTGGTGCGAGTGAGTGTCGCGTAAGGTGTTCAATTCGCCAGGATTTGTGTTGCCCACTGTCCTGTTCGGAGATCTTCGGGACACGCGCTCAGAATATTTGGGCCCGCACAGCAGTCTACGGCAGGCGCTCTGCCCCAGAGCCAACTACCCACGCGGCGTGGTTTGGGTTGCCCCCCCTGGATGGGCATATCGGTACACGGAATGCGCAACCTCAGACCAGCAGGCGCTCAATGACCCTCGTACGATGGACTCTTCCCGCAAGTCTCTTCCTGCTCATGGGCTGCCCTGGGTCGTCGGAAGACCTCACCGAGGCCATCCTCGAGATCGAGGCCACCGCCTACGATGTCTGCGTCATCGATGTCCTGGATCGCATGCGGTGCGCGGATAATGCAGGTGAATCCTTGGGTTTCTAGGGTATGGTGTTGGGCTCCAACAGCTACATCGAGCTCGATTCCAACCAGGCGCACATGTGCGCCATCGAGGACAACGACGGCGACGGAGCGGGGCCCATCCACTGCTTCAAGCTCGAGACCCTCGGTCTGGCAGACGTGTACGACGTCTACGAGGGCCCCTACACCAGCTTCTCCATCAACAAGAACACGCTCTGTGCCATCGACCTGGACGGGGCCGTGGTGTGTCCCGATGCGGTCGACGGGTCTGGACTGGAGAGTCCCCCTGAGGGTGTCTTCGAGGACCTTTGGACCATCGAGCACAGCTTCGTGACGGGTGGCTGTGCCTTGACCGCTGGTGGCGCGCTCGAGTGCTTCGGAGACGAAGGGTTCTGGAACTACGTGGAAGCTTGTCCACTTCCTACCGAGGATGTGGTCGACATGGACGTGGGTGGCTATCCCATGCCCATCGCCCTGACGGGAGATGGGGCACTCCAAGGTTGGTCCACGTCCGAAGAGGCCTGCGTGTCCGAGGTCGACAGGGACGCGACCTTGGTCGAGACGGGGCAGCACGTCGTCTGGACCCTCGACGACCTCGGCGAGATCTCCTGCATCGATGTCAACACCGACCCCGACGACTCGGATGTCGACGAGGACAGCATCCTGGAGAACGCGCCCGAGGGCAGCTACCACCAGCTCGCGGGCAACCCGAACAACGTGGGCATGTTCATGTGTGCGTCCCAGGGTCACGAGGTCTCGTGCTGGGGAGACGGCTGGAACGACGGCGTGCCCCAGACCTTCGACTTCGCCGACTGACCACGTCCAGGTCAGGAGGTCGGCCACACCCTGCTGCTGGGGCATGAACCCCAGCAGTGGCGGCACCCTTCGGCGTGGCCTCAGGCGGTGGCCCACACCACCGGGCTCTTCTCGTCGATCCAGCCCTGCGCCCGCTCGGCGTTCACGACCTTGAGGTGCTCGGCCAGGGCTGCCTCGATCTCGGTCTTCTCGCCGCCGCTCAAGCGCGTGCGGGCCTCTTCGCTGAGCAGGCCCACCAGCACCGGCAGCTGTGTCTGGAGGCCGTGGGTCCAGCGCGGACCGGCGGGGTCGGAGGGAGTGGTCACGTCCCAGAGGCTAGTCTGCCGTGGTCCGAAGGGATGTCTGGTGATGGCTGGGTGTGGGGAGCTCTGGCAAGCACGACTCGCTGAGGATCACGCCGTAGAGGATGGCGAGCAGCGCCATGGCCGTCGCCGGCCCGACCGCGGTCGGTCATGGAGGTCTCGCACCATCTGCGGCTGCGTACCATCTGTACGTCACCAAGGATCGTGCCGACCAGACTGGACGCGACTCCGAGGTCAGCCACACGATCCGATACGGCTGGCGTGGACCCTGCTGCATCATCCCGCGACAAGCCAAGTAGCAGCATGATGGACGTCAGGTTCATGAAGTCGGGGATGCAGCCAGCCGATGCCGTGGAGAGTGCGATCAGGCTCGCCGGGATGCAGAGTCCGTGCCTCTGCAGGTGTCCATGAACACCGACTTGTTTACGACTGGGGTGGGCGCGCGATGAGGCCTGTGGGTTCCGATTGATGACGATGCGAGGCCGGTCCTTCACCTGCGGGGCAGGGCGATGACGACCTCCTCCACAGACCCGGGACTCACGTCATCGGGCACCGAGCCGGTACCCAAGACAGCCCTGCCTCGCCGCCGCCACCGCGCGCCTGCCCGTGGGCGGGCCTCTACCGTGGCCTCACTCCAGTCGCTGGGCCACCTTCAGATCGGCCAGCATCCCATCCAACCGGGCCCGGGTCGCACCGGCACAGAGTACGAACATGGCCAAGGCCGTCAAGGCCGGCCCCACCCACAGCCACTTCGGGTCGAGAACGCCGAAGGCTGAGAGCAGGAGCGTCAGCTCAGTGACCGCGAAGGCGGCCAACAACAACCACGTGGTCAGCCGCTCCTTCACCTCTTCGGATCCGATCTGTCGTGCCGCGCAGATCATGAAGACCGCGTAGTACATGGCATAGACGTGGATGCTTCGGAGGTAGCGGCGGTCGATGTCGAAGTAATTGTCGAAGGCGTGGGGAAATGTCGGCTGGTAGACGTCGAAGGCGATCAAGAACATGGGAACGCCCATCAACATGGACGACAACAGAACGGACCATCCCACCACCTCCAGGCGGTGTGCCCCGTTGACCACCACCTGCCAGACGCCCGCGAAGGCCCAGCCGACGACATAGGTGGACCCGACCGCACCCATGGCGAAGCTGGCCTGAGACACGTTGGGCAGGTCGGCCACGCTGCTCGAGCTGAGGTAGCCCAGGATGACGCAGGAACCCACGAACAAGGTGCCGACGAGCCCGCCCCTCTGCACGAAACGACTGCGTCGATTGCCCCTCGAGTCCGAGGCGGCACTTGTGGCCGCACCCGCAGGTAGAAAGCGCAACAACACCGTCAACATGGGCAAGGTCACCAGCGCCGCGAGCCCGAGGCGGAGCAGGCGCTGGATCAGGGTGCCGGCGTCTTCGACCAACATCTGCGCCAGATCGGGATCGATCCGCATGACCTGGCCGATCAGCTCTGCGCCGAACCCGAGGGCCGTGAGTGAGAAGGACACCTTCAATATGAGGGTGCCTCGGCCGCGTGCCGATACCCCGACCGCATAGGCCGACGCCATCAAGCACACACAGGCGAGGCTGAGGATTGCATGGGCCGGTGCGCCCAGATCCTGTCTGCCCATCGTGCCGCCCAGGATCAACAGACACCCTCCGAGAGCACCCATGGGAAATGGCCACCTTGGTGTCTCCAACAGACGTTTCTCCCGAATGGCCTGGGATGCCCCCAACACGAGCAGGTAGAAGGCCACCACGATCCCGGCGTTCGTGCTGAAGACCCGCGGAAAGAACTCGTTGGCCTCTGCGACCCCCGTCATCGCCAGGTACTGTGGCTCTACCCAGCAGGCGGCCAAGAATTGGAGGCCGATCAAGCCCCACCCCAACCGAATGTTGGTGTTGGCTGGGAAGGGGATCGCGCCCACGGTCCGATCCAGCAGCTCTGTCAGGCTCGGCTTTCGCTCGTCGGCCAGATCTACATCTGCTGGCCCGTCCTCCGCTAGTCGCATTGCCTCGACCTCGTCGAGTACCGTCGTCAAGGCCGCGTTGAAAGCGTCGCTCAGCTCCACCATGGGCATGCGCGATTCTTCGTCGAGTTCGAAGTCTCGGGCCCAGTCGCCGGGCGCGTCCCCGCCCTTGCCTCGGATGACGTACATCGGCGTGTCGTCGTGTCCCTCCGACAGTATTGGGACGAAGGCGAACCACCACGCGAGTTGGGCGTAGAGCAGGGGAATGGCCCGTCCCTTTGCGAACTGGGTGAGCCAGTCCTGGATGAACGTCTCGTTGGCGTCCTCGAAGTCGTCACGCCACAGCACGTCGAGGACGTAGCCCAGCTGCCGCGAGGCGAGCGACAGTGTCGGACGAGCCAGCTCGCTGGCCCCACCAACCACCACCACCGCTCTCACTCTCTGAGGGTATCGGCGGGCGTAGGCCAGCGCGACGGCCGCGCCCAGGCCCTGCCCACAGAGCACCGGACCCTGCACCGTGAGCTCGCGCATCAACACATGGAGGTCCTGGACCAGCGAACCGAACCGATAGGGCAGTATCCCTCCGTTGCTCTTCCCCATTCCGCGAAGGCTGTACTGCACGGTGTAGTGGCTGTCGCAGAAGTGGTTCACCTGCCGGTCCCAATCCGCCATGGATTGGGCATAGTCGTGGATGAACACGATGGGTTGACCGCTTCCCTCGGCGTTCATGTGGACGAGTCGGCCGCGGATCGCGCGAGACGTCCACAAGCCGGGCATCTCGGTCAGCGAGTTGCTTTCATCTTGCGCGCTCAGGCCGATGTGAATGTAGGCCACGATGGCTCCGTCGACCACGCGAGGCGTTCCCTGTACGAAGTGCAGCCGGGTCGGTACATTGGTCCCTGGCAACGTCTCCGGGTAATTCAGCAGGGTGACCGTCTTGCCGCTCAGTCGATCGGAGAGGAGGCTGGTGAACGAGTCGATGGCGGCGTCCATGAGCTGCTGGAGCACCTCTGTGAAGACGCCGCCCCCTGCCAGCCGCAGCCGGGCGCGCTCTACACCCCTG
>JAERSX010000337.1 GCA_016845285.1 Deltaproteobacteria bacterium
TCCGGTGCGTCATCGTCGAGGAGGTGGCGCCCTGCCCAGCCCGCGGCGGGAGGCGAGGCTGATCCCGAGGGCCCCAGGACCACGGTCCGAACGAGGTGACCGGCGTGTCGTAGGACCTGGTCGAAGTGTGCGAGTCGGAGCTGGGCAAAGCCCACCGCGCGAGCGTCTGGCCCCGGCCAGGGGCCACAACCCAGGAGGAGCACCCGGGCTGGACCCATCTAGTCTTCCAGGTGGGTCAGGAGGCCCCAGGAGTGCTCGAGGAGGAGGGCACCATGGTCTTCGACCTCGGCGATGATCTCGAAGTCGTAGAGCTGGTTGTGCCACACGTGGGGCTTGAGGTGGCTCTGATCGAAGACCGCGATGCTGAGGCGGTAGCGGCCGCTCAGCAGGGGGAGCTGCTTCCACTGGATGAAGAAGGTGTAGATGCCGTGGTAGGTGCCGTCGAGCACCTGGTCGAAGCGGGTGTTGGGGCCATGGATGTAGACGCCGTCGGCTCGGAAGATGGCCGCGCCGAAGATGGGGCGCTCCACAGGGTGGGCCGTGCGGAAGGTGACGGCGACGACGAGGTCCTCGAAGGTGCGGAAGCGCGTGCGGGGACGACCCATGCGGTCGAGCACGTGAACCTTGAGTACCCGGACCTCGCCCGAGCCCTGGATCACCGGAGTCTCTCCATCGGTGACGTCGTAGGGCGTGGCCTCCACCTGGTCAGCCCAGATCTGCGGCGCGTCGGGTAGCGAGAGGGCCGACATCAGCGCGCGCTTCAGATCCGGATCCGGCGCCGTGGCCTGGAAGCTGGTCGTGGGTGCCTCGGAGACGGTCGAGGTGGGGCCGCTGACGAAGGGGCGGGCACGGCGGTTGTGGCCAGCAGAGGCGCGCTCGCGTTCCACGTCGAGGTATCGGTCGACCACCTCGCGGGCGGGGCCCACGGCCTCGACCTGACCCTGGTCTAGCCACAGCGCTTCATCGCAGAGGCTCCGCACGGCGTGCAGGTCATGGCTCACCAGAATGATGGTGCGGCCTTGCTCGAGGAACTCCTCGATCTTTCGAATGCAGCGCCGCTGGAAGTACTGGTCGCCAACCGCGAGGACCTCATCGATGAGGAAGACGTCGCTGTCGGTGTGGGCGGCGATGGAGAAGCCGAGGCGCAGGTTCATTCCCGCGGAGTAGGTGCGCACCGGGTAGTCGATGAAGTCGCCCAGCTCAGCGAAGCGGATGATCAGAGGGATGCGGTCTTCGATCTCGCTGTCGGGCATCCCAAGCAAGGCGCAGTTCAGGCGGATGTTCTCGCGGCCGGTGAAGTTCTGGTGGAAGCCGAGGCCAAGATCGAGCAGCGTGGACAGACTGGCCCGCACCTCGAGCCGCCCTTCGGTGGGCTTGCTGATGCCGCCGATGATCTTGAGCAGCGTGGACTTGCCCGCACCGTTGGGGCCGATCACGCCGAAGCTTCGCCCCCGACCGACTTGGAAATTGACGTCCTTGAGCGCCCAGTGGGCTTTGTGGTGCCTTCGGTTTCCGAAGAACTCGTAGATGCGGCTGCGATCGTTGAGGTAGATGTCGAACCGCTTGCCCAGGTCGAAGGCAGCCACGACCGCATCACCCGTGGGCGGTTCGGACGCTTCGTCCGCCTCGTGTGTGGCGGTTTCATTGATGGTGGCGGGGGCGACCTTCATGGACGGGACCCGGCCCCGAACACTGTCGCCGCATACGTGACCACACGTGGGTCGTTCATCGACGAGGCTCCGTGGACGTGGGGATCGTACCACCACGTACCAACCGAGGCAGCACGGGTGCTAAGCTGCTGCAACATGCGACCATGAACAGGCAACCTCCGGCCTTGCGCCAGTTCGGTCCGCTTCGACGGCGTCGCAGGAGCCACCCCACATGAGTGAATTCGTGAGCGAGTCGGCCTTCGAAGAGGTGGATGTCGACCCCGCCTCCGCCCCGGACATCCCTCGTATGCACGCGGCACTGGAGCGGGTGACGAGCTGGCATCGAACGGCCCGTACCGACCTGGACAGCCAGCGTGCGGAGCTGCAGACAGAGTCTGACCAGACCGACACGAAGATCACCGAGCTCGACGCGGCTCTGCTCGAGCTTCGCGAGCGACAGGCCGAGCTCGAGGGTCGACTGGAGGAACTCGACGAGCTGTCGTCCGGTCTCCAGAGCGAGCAGAGCGAGCGCCTGCGCATGGCTGTGGTCGAGGTGCTCCGCGCCGACCTTTCTCTGGTGAGTCGCCGCGGCGACCTCTACGGAGAGGCGAGAGCCCAGCGCGAACAGCAGCTGGAAGCGTTGGTCCGCGATCCTGAGATGGCTCGTCTTGTCGAGGAGTACGAGCAATTCGTCGAGGTCGAGCCCACCCTCTCCTTGCTTCCCTCCGGCTACCGCAAGGCCATCCTGTCCCACCACGAAGCGGTGCGTCGGCGGCTGCAGCCTCTCTTCGACGCCATCGCGCGTGAGCTCGACCCCATCGATGCCGAGCCCGCCGCGGTCTCCGTCCTCGCCAGCTTGGCGCAGGAAGATGGTTGCCCCGTCGCACTGGTGTTCATCATGCCGGTGAAGTTCGAGGTGTACCGTGACTGGTCGACGGCGGGTGAAGACCTCTCCGCGCTCATCGCCTACCGGGTGATCGGCGCCATCTCCGGCGCCCTCGATGAGGTGGACTGCGGAGACGCTGCCATCCGCTACACCGACATCGATGGCCAGCTGGCCATGCAGGTCTGGCTGGGTGACAGTGACGGCCCCAGCAGCGGCCTCCGTTCAGCCGTTCGTCAACGATTCCACGCCTTGCGGGAACAATCGAGTGAGCTGAAGAGCATGCTGATGACCCTCCACCTCGCTTGGGTGGAGCCCGAGGTCATCGAGAGCGTCGACGCCACCAGCGGGGAGGCCAACAGTGCCGGGGCTTGATCTCTTCGAGAAGCTTTCGATGGTCGAGGTCGCTCGGGTTCTCGACCTCCATCCATTCGAGCTCGCCCGCTTGCTGGGCGCCGGTCCGGCGCTACCGCGTGTGCTGAGTTTCGAAGAGACCGAGATCGAGAGGCTTCGGCAGCTCGCGGGGGTGGAGACCTGGTGGGACGGTGGCGCACTCCCCGAGCAGGATGAGTCTCACCAGCGCAGCCTGGTGCGCAGCCTGGCCCACAAGATCGTGGAGCAAGGCCTGCCCGGCGGGGTTGCGACTCGGGCAGACAACCTGTTCCGAGGGCTGGACGGTGATGACCGCAGCTTCGTGCGCAGAGTGGTCAACCAGCTGATCCGGGAGCGTCTGGCGTCCAGCTCGTCATCGGCGCGCGGCCTGCTGTTCCATGTCGACGAGGACGATGGCGCTCGCCTTGCACAGATCGCCAAGGGTGAGAACTGGAGCTCGGGCCTGGAGGAGCTTTGCTCCTGAGCTTGGACCAGGTGCGTCGGTCGCCAGGCCGGACCTCTCTCCATGAGGGGGGCTGAGGTCATGGGTCGCAGGCTCTTCGGAAAGTCGCCGGACATGTTGCTGGTGGATGAGGACCTCCCGCTCATCAACCTGCCGCCGCCGACCGCGAGCTTCGTGGATCTGGAAGACGATGACGAAGAAGAC
Source organism: Deltaproteobacteria bacterium (assembly GCA_016845285.1). Classification (GTDB taxonomy): domain Bacteria; phylum Myxococcota_A; class UBA796; order UBA796; family UBA2385; genus BH17. Next base: position 3,572 of record JAERSX010000337.1, read on the forward strand.
ATGCTCTTCGAGATGGGGGACGGCGAGTCCCCCACCGAAGAGTTCCATGAGGCGAGCAGCCCGCTGCGAGTCTTCGTGGGATCTCCCCAGGTCAAGACCTCCGCCGAGCGCGAGCACCTCGCCGCGAGCGTGACGGGGCCCGTGTGGGACGCCACCTCGCTGGCCTCTCGTCGACCCCACCCCCAGGCTCATCGGCCCGTGTCCGCATCACCGATGGCCCGTCTGGGCGAGCGGAGCCTCAAGGATGCCTTGGCTGAGGCCGCGGCAGCCCTCGACGACGGACCCTTGGGAGCTGCGGTGACCGTGGGGCCACCCCGTGCTCACGTTGGCCCGCGTCTGGCCGTGCCCGGGGGTACATCCTCTGCCAAGGTGGCCGTCCCCGGGGTCTTGGGTGGACCGAAGCCTCTCGCCCCCCCCAAGGTCACGGCGTCCTCGAGCGACTGGGGTGAGGTGGCGGCCGACAGCTGGAAGCCTTCAGCCCTCGAGGATGACTGGGACAATGCGGCGGACGACGACAGCTGGGACGCGGGAGCCTTCGGCGACGAGCGCAACCCCGACGAGATCTCCGGCCCCCGAGACTCCCTCTCCTTGGAGCTGCCGCCTCTCGTCGTGCCACGGGATCGCCTCCACGACGCCACCATCGTGGCGCCCATGGACCTCCCCACCGAGCCTCCACGCGGCCTGCTCGACGACGACCCCTCCCTGCCGATCGAGGCCTTCGAGGGCGACCCCGCGGAGGCCGACAGCGAGCTGAGCCTGCCTCCGCGAGCGGCGGCAGATGCGTTGCTGTCGTACGGAGACCCAGCCCTCACCGGCTCGCGTCGGACCGTGCTCGACGACGACTACAACGACCTCCCGGAGTCGGACGACTACAGCTGGGAGGTGGACGAACGGGGCGGCCTCTCCGAC
>JAERSX010000338.1 GCA_016845285.1 Deltaproteobacteria bacterium
GCTTGGGGGCGAGCGGGGGCAGCAGCAGGCACAGCAGGGGACGAGGTCATCTGAAGGGACTCTCAGGTGTAGGGAAGGTCCGCGAAGCTCATGAGACACTACATGTAGTGTGTTGACATGACAACAAATACTACATGTAGTGGCAGCCGACACCCAGTATCCGTTGGGACACGTCCTCGGCCACGCGCCCGCAGTGCTTGACCCGAATCTCTCTCAGGCGTGCTCCGGAGAAGTGCTCGAGGCCCGTCGGCGGGCCCGTGGGCGCCGTGCCCTGCAGAACGTCACACCGCTTATGCCCAAGTACCCGCCGATAAGCTAATCGGGTTCACTCTTTGCGAGGTCCGATGGCCAAGTCCCCGCCGCGCTCCAAGACCGGTCGCCTCGTGCGGCTGGGGGGGCTGACCTCGCGGGTGTCCGGAAGCTACCTGGGCCAGCGCCTGAAGGGAGCCTTCCAGGACGAGGAGAAGCGGGCCAAGGCCCTTCGGCGCCTCCATCTCGAGAACGCCGAGAAGGTGGTCGAGACCATGGGCGCGCTCAAGGGTGCGGCCATGAAGGTGGGCCAGCAGATCGCCCAGGTGGCCGACGGCATGGACCTGCCCCCCGAGGTGGGCCGCGTGTTGAGCAAGCTCAACAACAAGGCCGAGCCCATCGCCTTCGAGACCATCAAGGAAGACGTCGAGGCCGAGCTGGAGGCATCCCTCGACGAGCTCTTCGCCTGGTTCGACCCCGAGCCGCTGGGCACGGCCTCGCTGGCCCAGGCCCACCTCGCCCGCCTCCACGACGGCACCGAAGTGGTGGTCAAGGTGCTCCACCGGGGCATCGAGGCCTCGGTCGACAGCGACCTGGGGGCACTCAAGACCATCATGGTGAGCGGACGGGTGCTCAAGCGGGAGCGAGCCGAGATCGAGGCCATCTTCGCGGAGATCCGCGATCGTCTGGTCGAAGAGCTCGACTACTACCAAGAGGCGGCCAACCTCCACTTCTTCCAGGAAGCCCTCGCCCATCTCGACGGCGTGGAGATCCCAGGCACCCACCCTGCGTGGTGCACCGAGCGGGTGCTCACCATGGACCTCGTGGGTGGAGTGCCCCTCGAGACCTTCATGGAGACCGCCACCCCGGAGGCCATCCAGCGGGCCGGCGAGCTCCTGGGCACGACCTTCCACGAGATGTTCTACGTGCTGCGTACGCTGCACGCTGACCCCCACGGCGGCAACTACCTCTTCAAGCCCGACGGCAGCATCGGCATCGTCGACTTCGGCTGCGTCAAGCGCTTCGACGAGTACTGGGTGGCCGACTACGCCCGCCTGGCCATGGCGGGGCTCACCGGCGACCGGGCCACCGCCATCGCGCAGAGCCGCAAGATCGAGATCCTCACCAGCGAGGACCCCGACTCCGCCGACATCATCTGGCAGATCTGCGAGATCATCGCCACGGCCTTCCCCGGCCGGCCCTACCACTGTGGAAGCGCCGAAGACACCGTGCTCGACGACGTTCGCAAGCTGGGGCCCAGCATCCTGCGACGGCCAGACCTGCGCTCGCCCCCCCAGCTCGTCTACCTCCACCGGACGCTCGGCGGTCTGTACGGCATGCTCCGGCGAATGGAACACACCTACGACTACCGATCGATGTTCATGCCCTATGCAGAGCGGGCCATCGCCGCGGCCGAGGGCACGGCTGACGATGCCGGCGGGGCGACATCCTGATCTCGGGACAGGCCGATCGCAGAATCCTCGGGCTGCTGGCGCTGGCAGCTCTGGGTCAAGCGCTCATGATCCACGAGCGCTCTGGCGTGTCGGGCCTCGCCATGGGCTCCGATCCGGTCCTCTGGCTGGCGTCCGCCAAGAACCTGCAGGTGGGCGTGGCCAGCCAGGTACCGCCCTTCTACCCGGCCATGCTGGCCATCCTGGAGTGGCTGGGCATCCAGCTCTCCTGGACGGGCGTGGTCTGCTCGGTGCTGACACACACCGTGTTGGTGCCGTGCATCTACGTGGTGGCCCGCCGCCTCGGCGCCGCGCGGGTGCCGGCGGTGATCGGCGCCGCCTTGGCGCTGGCGGTGCCCGGCCTCGGCGTCTTCGCCATCCAGGCACAGCCCGACACCCTCACCTGCTTGGTGATGCTGCTCGCCCTGCCGGTCTTCCTCTGGTTCCAGGCCCTGCCCAGCTGGCGGCGTCTGGGGTGGTTGGCTCTCTTCGCGGGGGTCGCCAGCCAGATCCGTGAGCACGGCATCATCGTGGCCGTCCTGTGCGCGGGCGCGTCCATCCTCGTCGCCGGGCCGTGGCCTCGTCGCCTCGCTCGCCCCGTGATCATCGGCCTCGGCGTGGTGCTGGCTCCCATGTTGACGCTCCACGCGCCGGGGCTACCGACGGACATGCCCTGGGCCAGCCGCGCCGACCAGGCCGTCAGCGGCAAGGAGAACTTCGAGGTCCCCAACGACCCCGACCTGGCGGCACGGCAGCTCGCGCACATCGCAGCTCACGACGCCGAGGAGCCGCTCCGCATCATCTACCACCACGCGATCCGCTCCATGGAGGACGCGCGCAACGCCTGGGTGCTGGTCCTCTTGGGCTTCGTCGGATTGGTGGGCCTGCGCCGAAACCGCCGCCTGGCCGCCCTCATCGGCCTGACACCCGCACTGCCCGCCCTGTTGATCCTGAGCCAGGAACGGCACGTCCTGGTGGCCGGTCCAGCCGGGCTCGCCGTGGCAGCGGCAGGTGCGAGCAACCCCATCGTGGGCGTGCCCGTGGCCATCGGGGCCATCGTGGCTCTGGGGGTCCACGCCCAGAGCTGGCCCCTGACCATGAACCGCATCACCCTGAGCTTGGAGCACGACCGGCAGGATCTGTCGGCCGGCCAAGAGCTCTGCGCACGCGCCGCTGAAGGAGATCTGCTGGGCGGCGACACCCTCGACCTCTTCATCTACTGCCCGCTCCCCGAGCATCGGGTCATCCCCACGCCGCAGCACGCCGACTGGAAGACCTGGTACCTGAGCGAGAACGCGCCGGGCTCCGGCTGGGTGGCCGTCATGAAGGTCCACCAGGAGTTCTCGGGCAAGGTCCGCTATGCGTGGCGCCTGCGACCCGAGCTCGAGGGTGCGCAGCGCCCCTGCGCCGGCAGCCTCGCTGCATCCGACACC
>JAERSX010000339.1 GCA_016845285.1 Deltaproteobacteria bacterium
TGGCGCCACCGGTGAAGCTGGCGAGCTTGCGGAGGTGTCTCCTGACCCGCTCCCGTGGAGGCAGGCTCGGGTCGAAGGGCTCGGCCTCGGGCAGGACCTCGTTCATCAGGGTGTGCTCGGGCTGGTTCTCGATGCTCATGGTGGACTCTCGGGTAGAGGTGATGGGGCGCGGACGGGCGGCTCAGGTGGCCACACCGCGCTGGAGGGAGGTGGCGACGAGGTCGCCCAGATCGGTCAGCGGTCGGCCCTGACCGGCGGCTCGCTGCAGGGTCTGGCCGAGGGCACGGGCACGGCCTCGGACCACGGCCTCGGTCGAGCGGAGCCCCGCACTGAGCTCGGCCACGAGCGCGGCATCGGAGCTGGGGGGAGCGCCAGAGTCCACGTGCTCGACGATGCGCTCCAGGGCGTCGGCAGAGTCGTGGGCCAGGGTGCCGGAGAGAGCCTTGCCCTCGGCCAGCCATGCGGGGTCGAAGGCCGCCCGATGGAAGTGCCGGACCACCTCGATGTCGAAGCGGGTCCCCATGAGGTGGTTCGCGAGGGCCCGGTCGCCGAAGTTGCGCTCTCGGAAGCAGGCCAGGGCGAGCTGCCAGACCCGGGAGACCTCGGGCGTGGCGAGGTCGTAGTCCCACTGCATCCAGTCGCCGCGGGCCCGGCCTTCGGCGCGCATGCGTCGGAGCAGGGGCGTGCCGGCGTACAGCTCGGTGCGACCGAAGTTGAAGGGGAATTCGGCCGCGTGGCGGATGAAGGCCAGGTTGGTGCGCAGGCTCTCGAGGGTGGTGTCTGGATCGAACAGCAGCATGTTGAAGCAGGTGTAGAGACCAAGCTCCTGCACCACCTCGATGGCCTCGTGGTTCTGACGGCTGCGGGCCCACCTGCCCAGGGTCTTCAGCCCCTGGTCGGCGTCGGTCTCGATGCCCACGTAGACCCGGATGCACTGCAGGCGGTCGCGCAGGGCGGCGAAGACCTCGGGCTTGGCATCGTTGGGCCGAGCCTTGACCACCGTGGCAAAGCGCGTCACCCCACGCTCTTGGAGCAGCTGGGCCAGGGTGTCGATACGCTCGAGGTTCCGGCGCGCGCTGGGCAGGAAGAAGTTGTCGTCGTGGAAGACGAAGATGTCGATGCCACGCTCGTCGTGCTGGGCGGCCATCTCGTCGGCCAGATCGACGAGAGGCCGCTCCCGGTAGCGCTTGCCGGGCAGGCTCTGCTCGTGCCAGGCGGCGATGCAGCAGAAGGTGCAGTTGGCGTAGCAGCCCCGGGTGCTCACCACGGGCGCGATGGGGTGGGCGAAGCAGGCCGCGGGCTCTCCACGGCGATCGGGCCAGGCCAGCCCGGCCAGGTCGGGCAGCGGGGCATCGCCCGTGCGGTAGGGCTTGCCCTCGGCGTCGCGCAGACAGAGGCCGCGCAGCTCGGACAGCGGGCGACCGGTGTCGAGGGCAGCCACGAGCTCCACGATGGTCTGCTCGGCCTCCTGTCGGACCACGCTGTCGAGCTCGGGGAAGTCGGTGATGAGCTCGTCACAGGTGAAGGTGGCGAAGTGGCCGCCCGTGGTGATGTGGCCCTCGTAGCCACCCTCACGCAGGGCCATGGCCAGGGCGAGGAAGTCCCGGGCCCGCCACTGGAAGGCCAGAGACAGCCCCACGAGCTCGGGTTCCTCACGGAGGATGGTGGCCGCCACGCCGGCGAGGGCCTCCGGCTGGTTGAAGGCCACGATGCGCACGGTGTGACCAACGCGGGTGAGCGCGCCTGCGAGGTAGCGCAGGCTCAGGTTCTCCTCGATCTCGGGACCGACGAGACAGACGGTGGACATGCGATCTCCTGTGGCCGGCCCCGTGCGGTGGAGTGGGAGGCGGCTCGTCCGTGTCCATCATCTCCTACGTCGGGGCCCCACAGGTGTGACATCCGGACCTGGCCTCGATGAGGGAGCCGGGCGTGGCCGCACGGCAGGCCAGCCAAGGAGGACCGCTGCTTTCCCGAATTGCACCGACCCCGCTCCTTCACTGTGCAAATCTTGTGGAATTTGCACCACGACTGGCGCCCTACCTTTCTTTTGTCCAAGGGAGCAGCGAAAGCCACGGCCACGACCCAGAGGCCAGGGCTTGCAGCTCCCCAACGACGCACAACCCAAGGCAACGGAGCCAACATGACCACCCTCGCCAAGTACATCCTCCCTCTCTGCGCCATCGTGACCATCGGAACCAGCTCAGGCGTGCTCTCCACGACCAGCGGCGCCGCCCACGCCAGCCCCCCGCAGACCGACGAAGAAAAGCGCGACGACGACTCCTACGAGGTCGAGGTCGTGCGCGAGACGAGCGACGGCGAGTACCGCGCCCTCGTGCAAAACGCCCACGGCTACGGCAACTACGCGACGGGCAGCACCGAGGAGGAGGCCGAGGAGAACGGCGAGAAGCTCGCCGACAAGTTCAACAGTGGAAACACCGACAAGTGCGTCGATCTCTGCTGGTTCATCCCAGCACTGTGCGACTGAGCCGGCGCGCCCTCGGGGCCCCCCGTCGAGCGACACCATCAGGGCATGCCAGCCCGCATCGAGGTCCGTGCGGGTCTGGGTGCGGGCTGCCGCAGGTCCGTGGTGCCCCCGTCATCTCCAAGACACGTACAGTGGGCTGCTGACTCACTCGGGATGGTAGGTCAGCGGGAGCCACTCACCCGTCTTGGGGTTGAACTGGTAGACCACCTTCGCCGTCTTGAGCTTCTTGACCGGCTCGGCGATCTGGCCTTGCTTGCGGGCGTTGCCGCCATGGCCCACCTTCATGGCCTTGCCCTCGGGGCCCACCTTGGCCTTGTATCCGCCGCCAAATCCACGAGGACGGTCTGTGCTGACCCATACAGGGACTTTGTTTGGCTTGCCGTCAATCATCTCTGGGGTGTTGCCCTCGGCGAGCGTCCGGTCGAGCTCCACTCTTCCCTTGTCGAGCGCCTCCATCTCCTGGTCGGGACCATAGAACTTCGTGGAGAGTTCAGCGGGCTCTCCCTGTCCTCCACCAGGCTTCCTGCCCGTCTCGACCCGCACCTTGTGCGCCTCCATCTTGGTCTTGTACCCGTGCTCCTTGTGGCCGTGCCCCCTTCCAGCCGCGTCGCGGTGCGTCTTTGTAAGGGGCTGGTCTACCTCTTCGAGATCCTCCTTGTTCTGGATGCGCTGCTCTTCGTCTGCAGCCTTCTTCGCCTTGTTGGCGCTCTCAGCCTTCGCCTGGTCCTCCGTCTTGTTCTTGCCTTTGTCTCGAGCCTTGGTCCTCTGGGTGGGGGTCGGTCGGGTTCGCGACCGATTCTGAGCCCTCTCCGCCCGTCCATAGGGATCGTCGAGATCTGCGACCTTCGTGTCCTTGGTGGTTCCAGTCGAAGCATCCTGCGTCTCGGGGGCGCCCTTGGAGGGGGTCCGTCCTGATGACGCCTGCTCCGGACTGGCTGCAGGTTCGGGAGCCGCGCTCTTGGACTGCGAAGGCGCCTGAGCCGCTGGGCCGCCAGGTGGCGTACCGTCGAGCGCCCGACCGCCGCCAGCGCCCGCATCCGGCACCAGGCCCTGAGGCTGCTCCAGGCTGATCTTCCTCACGACTCCCGGGCCATCACATCCCCAGAGGGAGCCCTTCCAGGGCACCTCCCCCTCCGCACGCATGACGGCTTCCGCTCGGTAGATCGGAAGATCCTGCTCCCCGAGGAAGGAGCCCACGCGGGTGGGCTGCTCGATCTCGAAGGTGATCCGGGGGTTGCCCGAGCCAGGCACGAAATTTCCGATCCTGCCCGCTCCCAGGTACTCATAGGGGGTCAAGACATGGTGGCTGGGCAACCCACCGTCCGCACAGAAGACGACATCGGAACCCGATGGGAACAGATGGATCTGGTTGTCACGCATCCCGCCACCGCCAGCCAGGACGTCATCGAGGGACACCTCACCTGGGACACCATCGGCGTTGAGGAGCCGGTTGGCGGTCGGGCCCGTATCGACAACGGGATGGGAGTGCGCCACTGGAACCACGTCCAGGTGGTTCCAGTCGACCTGGCTCTGCGACCCGCGGATGACCACGAATTCGCCATCGGGTCCCGGCAAGCGCCCGAGGCCCCACTCGTGGCTGTTGGTGAGATAGCCTTCGGGCAGCTTGGAGACACCGAGCTCTTCGAGCGCCCCGGCGTCACCACTCCGGAGGCGGCTCATGATCTCCATGGCCTCATCCTGTGAGGCGATGGGCCGACCAACCGGAACGTTCACGCTGCTGGCACTCGCGATCTGATCTCCATTCCGGATCGCCTGGGGCAGGGGGTCTCCGCTGGCTTGCGCAGGCGAGTCACCGGCGGTCTTGGGAGAGGCCGATGGGCCCGTCTCTGCCTGGGTGTTCGGAGTGTCTGACTTGGCTCCTCCAGGTGTCCCTGCGCCAGGGGCAGGAGCATCGATCTTGGCGGCATCGCTGGCGCCGCTGGCTGCGTCGGTCCCTGCTGTCGCTCCCACCTTCGCCATCCGTCCCATCTTGACGAGCTCGAAGCCGGAAATTCCAAAGTCGACAACGGAGACCACGCCGGAGATGATCGCCATGGTGTATGCAAACTTCGCCTTTTCCTTGTCGTCCTCGGTCACGATCTGGTTCTTGCCTACGCTCGCCTGTGAGGCCTTCCACGTGTCTTGTGCGCCTTCGATGTCATAGATCGCGGTGCCCAGACCGGTCAGGCCACCCAACGCACCGAGCACAACGGCCCAACCAGCTGTTGCGACGATGGCACCGAGGCCGAGGCCAATTCCTGCAAACAAGCCGCCAAACTGGATGATCTTTTCGGTTCTCTCCTCGCCAGCCAACCAATTGTTGACGTGCTCGCCCAGCGAGCCCTTACCTCCATCCCCGCTCTCTCCGATTCCGAGGTCTTTCTTCGCATCGTTGATGACCTCACCCATCGCGGTCACGGCGAGATCATCGACATGGATCATCTGCAGGGCATCGGTGAACGCGACCTGCATGGCCTCAAAGCCACTCTGCATTCGCTCAGCCATGTCGGCATTGGACACGTCGTCGTTCACGTTCGACACGTCCAAAGCGCCCACCTCCGGGTGTTCCCTGAGCAGCAGTCTGCGGGCATCTCTAAATGCGATCGCCTTGGGCTTCTCGATCTCAAGCACCTCGATCAGAGGGGCATCTTCGCTCGGATCCATCACCTCGAGGTTGGCGCCGCGCTCTCTACATGCGTCTACAAAGTCAGGGTTGTCTCGAAGATAAGCTCGACCGGTGAGCAGCCCCTCCAACTTCAAGATCTTGGATTCCGCGTTGTGTTGTTCTACTGAGAGGCTGTGTGCCAGGGAGGCAAGGTGTCGCATCTGCTGCCACTTGGATTCTTCTTCGGGACCACTCTCAGAATCCTGCTCGGCGCTGGGTGACGCATACTTGGCCGCCAGCTCCGTCATCTGCCTTTGACTGTTGTGGATGTTCTGGATGGCCTTCGCCCTGACCAACGTCTTGAACAGAGCAACGCTGCCGTCTTCACCCAGGTCGGGGAGCTCGCCGTTGCGTGCCCGCTCTGTGATGTCATCGAAACCACCCGCCTCGGGCGTCTGGGTGGCACCCTTTTCGACTCCCCAGTACACGTCGGCGTCCTCCGGTTCGCAGATCCCAGGGGCGGTGCGGTCGCCAGGCTTCTCGATCAAGGATGCCGGCACGATGTGGCCGTCCATGGTCAAGAAGGCCTCGACTCCAGAGGCCTCGCCACCGACGGTGGAGATCTTGTCGTTGTCCCCCGACTCGAGATTTTCACGTGAGAAGTCGTAGACCCAGGACTTCACGTCCATCTCGAAGACGAAGTATCGGCCCGCCTGGAGGATGATCACGCCGCCATCGGCACGTTCTCCCATGATCATCATGGCGCCCCAGGCCGCAGCCTTGTCGAAGGTGTCGAACCCGCCCTCCGGTGTCTCTTCTGGCGCCTTGATCTCCTGGCCACCCATGAGGTCCACGGTGGTGACCTCCTTCCAGGTCCCGAGCTTCTTCCCCGTGATCAGCGGCGCCTTGTCGTCGTCCTCAGCCCCTTCTTCGGAGGCCTCCTGTCGCAGGATCGGACCACCCGAGGCCACCTCCTCGCCCGCAACCTCACCTTCGGAGGCACCGAGCCCCTCGGTCCCCACACCGATGGACTCGATGCCGTCGTCCATCTCGGTCTCGAAGGCGATCGCCGCATCGACGCGCTCGAGGTCTCCGAGGATCTGCCCCTCCCGCTGGTAGGCCTCTCGCTCCGCCGGATCGCTGGGGCTGGAGACGCCTCCCTCGATCTGGGTGGGCAGCCGCCCCTGGTCGTGCTGGACGACGTGGGTCAGCTCGTGGGCCAGCAGGCGGTCGCCAGCTGGGGTGCCCGGCGCCCACTTTCCCCGACCGAAGTAGATGTCGGTGCCGGTGGTGAACGCGTGGGCGTTGAGGACACGCGCCGACTGCTCGGCGGCACTGTCGTCGTGGATGCGCACGTGCCCGAAGTCGCGCCCGAATGCCCGCTCCATCCGAAGCTTCACCCCGTCCGGCATGGGACGGCCGTGGCCGGCCACGATCTCCGCCGCGGCTCCGGCCGCCCCATCGGTCGAGGCGTGACGCATCAGCCGCAGCATGACCCGGTTCGACGAAAAGCCTGCTGCCCCGCTGGCGCCCAGTCCGGCGAGGTCGCTCATCACAAAGCCCCGCAGGACGGTTCCCATCCCCTCGGTGTGCTCTCCGCTCAGGGCCGCGTGCATGAAGTCGTTGCCCACGTGTGTGTGCATCTGCGTGATGCACTCGTGGGTCGGCCCGAGCTGCGATGCCTGGGCCTCCTCGGTCTCTTCGACGTCTTCGACCTGCTCGGACTTCGCTGCCGGCTTCTCGTCGACGAACCGCATGCAACCCACCCTTCTGTTGGCACACTCACGGTTACCGCGACCTTTTCGGCAGACACGTCACACCCTGATCACAGATCTGTGACGTGCGGCACATCGGGTCGAGCGCCGCTCACGTTCGGTCCCACGGCATCGGCATGCAGATAGAGCGGTCCTCCACAGACAAGACCGGCTCTTCCCCCCACTCGAGGCTCACATGGACCTCCTGGATGACCTGCCACCCGCGACGCCCGACAACCTCCCTGCCCTCATCGAGCGCATGGAGCGCGCCGAGGCGGTCTACAAGGTCCGGCGAGCCGAGCCTTACGCGGATCGCTTCCTGGGCCCGGACTACACGTCTCGCATCCTAGCGAGACACATCGGCACGCTCCACGACGTGACGGCCATCGGGGGCATCCTCCCCCTGCTGGAGCGGAGCCACCTGTACCGACTGGCTGCCTATGAGGCCCTCTCTCGCATGGGTCCCGACGCGGCCCCTCGCCTGCTGGCGGCCGCTTCCTCCGCCACGAGGCATGGCTCCTTTCGACACGACATCGCCAGCCGCTTGTTGGCCGGGGTGCTCGTCTGTGGGAGCCCCGCCCCCCTCCCTGAAGACGCCCATCTCGCCCACATCGTCCAGGTCCTCCACCAGCTGCTGGCCCTCCAC
>JAERSX010000340.1 GCA_016845285.1 Deltaproteobacteria bacterium
CTCCCAAAGCAGATGCGCTACCAGGCTGCGCCACTCCCCGAGGGCGCCGTCCTATGAGGGCCGGGGGAGAGGTGCAATGGCTGAGGGATGCTGGTACCGTGACGCCCCTCTGGAGGACGGATGGCCAGGCACACGGTGGCAGGGTCTACGCGCTGGAAAGGCGTGTGGACAGGCGCGGCGCTCATGGCGCTTCCCACACTGACGGCAGGTTGCGATGACACAGTCTTCGGCAGCGAGGGCGGCGAAGCGGTCGATGGAGAAGGCTGGGACGCGGTCCAGACGGTCTTCCAGGAGAACTGCTACAGCTGCCACGGCACCGGGGTCGGGCTGGGCGAGCTCGATCTCGAGTCTGATGCCTGTGCCGACCTCGTCGACGTGCCCGCTGCCAACCCGGTCTACGGTGGCGCCTTGTTGGTGTCGCCCGGCGATAGCGCTGCGAGCGTGCTCTGGGCCAAGTGCGCCGACACCGGTGAGTACGGTGGCGTCATGCCCACCTCTGCCGCCATGGACCAGGCCAACATCGACATCATCGCTGACTGGATCGACGACGGCGCGAGCTGTGACAGCACGGGTGGTGGCGGCGACGACGGCGGTGACGACGGTGGCGATGACTCCGGCAGCACCGGCGGCGACGACACCGGCGAGCCCGAGACCTGGCAGGGCGACTACAGCTTTGACAACGTGCAGTCCGAGATCTTCGACGCGACCTGCACGAGCGGCTGCCACGAGGACGGCGGGGTCTACGCCACCCTCGATCTCACCAGCTCCGCGTATGCAGCGATCTACGAGCAGGCGTCGTCGGCTGGTCCCAACTACATCGAGCCGAGCGATCCGAGCAGCAGCTACATCTACCTGAAGATGACCAACGACGAGAGCATCTCGGGCAGTGTCATGCCCTACAGCGGGCAGCTGAGCGCCCAGTACGTCGACCTCATGAGCGGCTGGATTTCCGCAGGAGCGCCCGAATGATCACGCTGATGCTGGCTGTGTTGACGTCGACGGCAGGGGCCTATGTGGCCGAAGAGTGTGTGGAGACCGCCAACGCCGGTCCTCCCGCTGACTACGACGAGCAGGCCCAGGCCGACTTCCTGCTCAACTACTTCAGCCTCGCCACCACCTTCTCGCCCATCCACGCCCCCGTGCCCCACAAGCCGGGCACCGGCAGCGTGGGTCTCGAGGTGGCCGTGATCCCGCCCTTGGGTTGTGAGCGGCGCCTGGTCCTCAACTACAGCAAGACCGAGGACACCAACAAGGCTCCGGCGGCGCCGCGTCCACGGGTGAGCTTCACCTTCCCCAAGATCGGCCCCGTCGCCCTCTACGCCGGCCTTGGCTACGTCCCTCCCGTCACGGTCTTCGGCACCCGAAACGTCATCGTGAGCGGTGAGGCCGGCTTCGGTGTGCACACCGACAGCGGGCTCCAGCTCGGCGGCCGCTACCACGCCACGCTGATGAAGACGATCGCCGAGATCGCGACACCATTCGAGGAAGGTGGCGAGGCCTACGACGACTTCTACATGGGCTCGACCTTCGGGATCGACGCCATGGTGGGCTACAAGAAGTCGAATTGGACGCCGTATGCGGCGATCGGCTTCACCGACGCCAGCACCTTCTTCTACATCGGCGACGACGCTGTGGTCGGCAACAACCTCGACCCCTACGCGAGCCTGGTGGCCTCAGCGGGCACCCAGTGGCGCCCGTCCAGCAAGATCGTGGTGGCCGGTGAGTTCTACACCGCCCCCGGCTACATCTACACGGCCCGCTTCCACATCGGGTACGTCATCGGCGGTGGAGCCGGCGACGACGGTGGCGGAGGCGACGAGGCCGCCGACGAGAGCTGAGAGCTTCGGGGGGCGGCTGCCCTGGTGGCCGCGGCCCCTCGCGAGGGGCTCACCAGCTGATGACGCGCACGTAGTCCTGGCCCGAGCTGTGGCAGCCGGAGCAGCCAGAGACGTCGCCGTAGGTGGTTCCGCTGACGCTGCCGTCGGTGTCGTACTTGGCCCAGAACCAGCCACTGGTGCCGTAGGTGCTGTCCTTCTGCATCACGGTGTAGCTGTTGAGGCTGCTCTCGTCTTCGGAGTCGTAGGCTTCCTTGAAGATGATGGCGCCGTCGGGCATGTCGCCTCCGGCTGCCGCCTCCACCGTCGCAAACGCGTCGGCGTTCATCCAGATCTGCACGTACTCGCCGTGGGTGCCGTCCTCGGAGAAGGTGACGCCCTGCCACTCCTCCACCTGGTCCCACGCGCTGTAGCCTTGGACATCCTCCCAGAGCTGCTCGGCCCGCTCGAGGTCGGGGTCACCACCCCCGGTCGCACCGGTGTCGTCGTCCTTGTCGCCACAGGCGAGTACCAGTGGGGTGAAGCAGACCAGGGTCATCATCAAACTGCGCATGGGGGGCCTCCGGGGTGTGCGTCTCTAAGCTGGTTTGAGGTCGCCAGCCTCGTCTACTGGAGAGTTGACGGCGTCGAGGAGAGCCGGCAGCTGGGCAAAGGCCAGCCCGCGGTGGCTGATGGCGTTCTTCTGATCGGCGCTGAGCTCGGCCATGGCCTTGCCGGGAGCGGCGTCCGGGAGAAACAGGGGGTCGTAGCCGAAGCCGCCTTCGCCCCGGGCTGAGAGGGCGATCGCTCCTTCGCAGCGTCCGTCCACCGTGCGGGCTCCCCCTGCCCACACCAAGGCCAGCACACAGCGAAAGCGCGCCTCTCGCGCCACGACGCCGTCGAGCTCCCGGAGCAGGAGTGCATTGTTCGCCGAGTCTGTGCCCTCGGCGCTGAAGCGCTTCGAGAACACACCCGGGCGACCGTCGAGGGCGTCCACCTCCAGACCCGAGTCGTCGGCTACGGTGGGAAGGCCGGTCGCCGCGTGCACCACCTGGGCCTTCTGGAGCGCGTTGAGCTCGAAGGTATCGTGATCTTCGGGGATCTCACCAAGCTCGGGCCAGTGGTCCAGACCCAGCAGCTCGAGATCCTCGCTCGCCAGGATTGCCCGAACCTCGTCGAGCTTGTGGGTGTTTCGTGTCGCGAACACCAGCTTCATGAGCGCCTTCCTCGCAGGGCCCCGCAGGTCCAGGGCTCATCGTGTACGCGTCAGATACCACGGTGTTCCTGGGGGCGTGGTAGCTTCCCGGCGTTCGAGATCCCGGTCCCAATGGCAGAGCCCGCTTTCGGAGCCCCGCTTTCGGACCGCCCCCGCAAGGAGAACAGGAATGCAGATGCAGATGCGGACCGCGGCGACCCTCGTGGCGCTGCTGGCGCTCCCGGCATGTCAGGAAGAGAGTAGCGGCTTCACCGTTGGCAACACGAAAGACGAGAGCGCCTGCGAGCTGACGATCGACGGTATGGCCGACAGCGAGTGGCTCTTCCTCAAGGCCAACCCGGACAAGTCCGAGGAGCCCGACCATCACACCCGGCTGAAGTTCTTCAGCGAGGACGGTGGCCTGAAGGCCAAGTACAACGTCGGCTCCATCACCGGCATGTACACCTACCGCTGCACCAAGGTGGGCGAAGAGCAGATCTGCAAGGAAGAGCCCAAGGTCAAGGACTGGTGCCAGGCGCTGGTCGCAGGCGGTGCGGAGTGCACCCCCGAGACCTTGAAGGGCATCGACGACACCATCACCGACGAAGAGATCAAGACGGGCATGGCCGACGCGGAAGAGGTCATGAAGAAGTACCGCGACACGCCCGACTGGGAGAAGTTCAAGTTCCAGAACAACAACCTGGGCAACAAGCTCCAGGGACTGCTGTACGTCAAGGTCGACAAGCGGAACTGCCGCCTCCGCATCACCGACAACTACGTCACGATCTACAACGGCAAGCGCGTCGAGGACTCGAACCCCGCGGGCACAAACCCCTTCGTCAAGAGCGAGATGGGCGAGTTGCTGTGGGAGGGCTGCAAGAACTCGGGTGATCTCGTGGCCACGACCGAGGCAGAGTTCCCCAAGAACCCCGACCAGATCCAGCACCTCGCGCGGCACTCTGCGGGCACCGAGATGAGCTTCTGGTACCTCGACCCCGCCGTGAAGAGCGCCGTCGAAGGCTGCACCGACAGCTATGA
>JAERSX010000341.1 GCA_016845285.1 Deltaproteobacteria bacterium
GCACGTTCCAGGCCAGACCGAGCGCCTCCATGATGCGGATGAGGGCGAAGCCTGGATCGGGCTCCCAGGGCCCGATGCCAAACCGCGCGCTGTCAGGCCAGGCGTGGTGGTTGTTGTGCCAGCCCTCGCCCATGCTCAGGGCTCCGAACAGCCAGTGGTTGCGGCCCTCTTCGCCCGCGCCAGCGATGGTGAAGCGGCGAGTGCCCTGGGTGTGGCAGACATAGTTCACCAGCCAGTGACCCAGCTGGCTCACCACGATCCGACCACAGCAGGCCCAGACCAACCCGCCCCATCCGAGCCATGCCGTGAGCACCAGAGCCACGGGAAGCTGCTGCAGGATCCAGGTGCGATCGAGCCAGGCGAGGCCGGGATCCGCCGCGTGTTCCTGGGGGATACGGGGACGGTGATGACCTGGCTGTGCCACGTGCTCGCAGTGCAGGTACCACCAGAAGTCCACCCACCAGGTGTGCTGGTAGGCGTAGTAGGCAGGTGCCTCAGCCCGGTTCTGCCACACGTCGCGCACGTCGTGCATGGCCATCAGCCTCAGCACGGGCCCGATGCCCGTCAACGTCGCGAGCCAGGCCAACACCAGCGCCGTGGCGCGGTGCATGGTGAAGGTGCGATGGATGAGACCGCGGTGGAGCCCGACGCTGTGGCCGAGGCCCAGACAAGCGGCGGTGAACAAGGCAGCGGTCACCACCGCGCCTGGTGTGGCCGTGGCCCAGGCAAAGAGCATGAAGACCGCGGCGTTCGCCGTGAAGAAGAGGCTCTTGACCGGCGCCCATCGGATCTCACCGGGTGTCTCGGGCAGCAATGCGCAGTGCTGATGAGGGGCGGGCACCATGGGCTCCTCCAGGAGCCCAACAAGGAGCAAGAAGCGTGCCCATCCAGGCGCCCGCTCAGGGCGCTGACGCGCCTCCGGCCGTCCACGTCGACGTCAGCGGCTGTCCAGTTCGTGGACGCTACTCAGCGTCGGCGCCGGAGTCCTGCGAGGGGGAGGAGCAGCAACAAGGCCGCCGTGCCCCGGGCACAGCCCGTGCACCCCTGGAGCTCACCAGCCGGCGCGGCATCGTCTGGGCCGGCCTGTGTCGGCAGTGGCGTCTGCCAATTGCTCGTGTTGTGCGTGTCGTGGTGCATGCTCGCCCACTGCAGCTCCTGGTCGGCGCGCCCTGCGGTCTTCCAGGCGAACAGTCCCCCCTCACGGGTGCTCACCACCACCTCGACGTAGCCGTCACCGTCGATGTCTCCGACCGCGGGGCTGCCGAGCTGCCAGCCACCCGTGAACTTGGGCCACCCCTCGGGGGTCACGCCGTCCTTGTCCCAGGCGTGGAGCAGGTAGCCCGCAGAGCCATGCATCACCTCGGGCCAGCCGTCACCGGACACGTCGGCGATGGCCGGAGCGAGGAGGAACTGGGCGTCCTCGATCTGTCGAGGCCATCCCGGGAAGTAGGTCCCGTCCACGCCACTCCAGGCGCCGATGGCGTTCTGGAAGTCCATGTGGTGGGAGACGGCCAGGGTGGCCAGGTACAGCGTGCTGGCGCCCCCCAGGACGTAGTCAGGGACCCCATCCAGATCGATGTCGCCGAAGGCCGGCTGACTCACGAACTGCACGCTGGCGGGCACGTCCTCGGCGTTGTGCCCGTCGCTGTAGTCTTGGTAGTAGGTGGGGATCTCGAGGGCGAGCTCCTGGTCGTGGTGGACCAGATCGGTGGTGCCCAACATGATGGGGTTGCTGTACTCGAGGTCACCATCGCCATCGAGGTCGGCGGCCGCCATGGACGCTGGGTGCCCCTCGCCGATGAGCGGCAGCAGCACCGCCTCGTTGACGAGACCGGCCTGCTCGAGGGGCCACCCCGGGTGGAGCTCACCCGTGGTGGCGTCGAACAGGTACGCGATGCTGTACTTGTCGTCGAGGGCCTCGTTGCTGCCGAAGGCGAAGTCGAGGTCTCCGTCGCCGTCAGCGTCGCCGATGACCACGCTGTTGATGGTGCGCTGCCCATAGTCGCCACAGAGCTCGGGGTGGCAGATCTCGATGGGGTACGGCCCCCAGTCGGCGCCAGTGTGGTCGACGACGTACAGACGGCTGTCAGAGCTGGCGACGATGATCTCCAGGGTGCCGTCGTCATCGAGGTCGGCCAGCGAGGGAGCACCCATGAAGCCCTGGTCGTAGCCGAAGGTCTCGCCGAACTCCTCCGGTGTGCGCCCGATGGCCCAGGTGGGGAAGCCGTCCACCACGGTGCCATCGCTGTGCCAGGCGTAGAGACCGCCCCCGATGCCGGCCCCGATCACCTCGTTGCTGCCGTCGTCGTCGAGGTCCCCGACGGCGACGGTGGCCAGGAGGCCATCGTGGAAGGCGGGCACCGCACCATCGGCGAAGGCGGGGCCCTCGAGGTGCGTGGTCTCGAGGAGCTCGGTTCGTACCGGCCAGCCCTCGAGGGGCGCTCCGGTACCGTCGTAGGCATGCACATGACCATCGGTCGTGGCCAGGATCACCTCGTAGATGCCGTCCCCGGTGAGGTCTGCCAACATGGGGCTGGACTCGGCGCTGGAGCCCAGCTGGATGGGAAAGCCGGGCACGGCATCATCGTCTGGGGTGACGAAGAAGGTCTTGCGGAAGGTGCCCACCCGCCCCTCGGCGTCGGTCACGTC
>JAERSX010000342.1 GCA_016845285.1 Deltaproteobacteria bacterium
ATCCAGGCGATCATCGCCGGGCTGTAGAGGACGGCCTGGATCACGCCCTCCTCGCCCACGAAGGCACCCGGCAGCCAGTGGCCGTTGACGTCGGGGAAGGTGGCGGCGACCAGACCAGCGTGGGTGCCGGCCGTGAAGGCGCCGAAGCCGATCTGAAGCACCACGAGCCCGATGACGCCCATCACGCTGAGACGCACCGCCCGCGAGGCCGCCGGACGCTCGGACCGTGCTGGGACGCCATCGAGGGCGAGCCACACGGCGTACTGCCCGCAGAGGAAGGCCAGGAGGAGATGGGCGGCCAGCCGAAAGTGGCTCACCCGGGGCATGTCGACCAGCCCGCTGCGCACCATGAACCAGCCCATGAGTCCCTGGAGCCCCCCCAGCACGAACAGCAGGATGGTGCGACCGGCCCAGCGACGGGTGAGCTGACGACGCGCCAGGAACCAGAGCCAGGGGCCGATGACGATGAGGCCGATCATGCGACCGAAGACCCGGTGGACGTACTCCCAGAAGAAGATGCGCTTGAAGTCCGCCAGGGTCATCCAGCTGTTGACCTGTTCGTACTGAGGCGAGGCCTGGTAGAGCACGAAGACCTCGTTCCACGCGGCCTCATCGAGGGGAGGCAGCGCGCCCATCAGCGGGTGCCAGGTCACCATGGACAGGCCCGAGCCCGTGAGCCGGGTGATGCCACCGATCACCGTCATCATCAGGATGGTGGTGAAGACGACCCAGAGCCAGGCGCGGACGGACGCAGGCAGCGGAGTGGTGGACACGGGGCACCGGGAGGAGAGTGAACCAGCACCTATGGGCTCCGGGGCCCGCTGTCGGATCTGGGTGACGCTTCCAGACCGATCCCTTCAATCTGACAATATTGTCAGGTTCTGGTTGACGACAGCACAGCCCATCAATATGATAGAAATCTCAGGTTAGAGTCCTCCAGACACCAGACAGCTACCTCAGCCCCCGGTGAACATGGCAAGCCCACCCGCCAACCCCCAGCGACGGCAAGCCAAACAGACGCGTGCGCGGGAGACAGTCCGCGTCATCCTCGATGCGGCTGCCAAGATCCTGGTCACCGAGGGCTACCACGCATGCACGACCCAGCGGATCGCCAAGGCGGCCGGAGTGAGCGTCGGCTCCATCTACCAATACTTCGGCAACCGCGACCAGGTCTTCGAGGCCCTGATCGAGCGCGAGGTGGCGACGCTCGATCAGAGCTTCGCGCTTCAGCAAGCCGCAGGGGCACACCTCTCCCTAGAAGATGCACTACGCGCCATGCTTCAGGCCGGCGTACAGGGCTGGAGCTACGGACCCGTGCTCTACCGTCAGTTGGAGTTCGCCGCGAGCCAGGTGCTGCGTAGCCACGTCGACCAAGCCAAGGCCCGCCTCCACGCCCACACCCGTCAACTCCTCGAGCTTCATCGTGACGAGCTACGAGTGTCCGAACTCGACCTGGCCACCTTCGTGATCATCAACGCAACCGTGGGGCTCAGCACGAACGCCTCTCAGGAGCTGTTCGAGCACCAGTACGTCGACGTCGCCCTCGAGCTGATCCTCTGCTACCTGGTCGGAGTGTGAGCCGATGATCGCACCCCGTTTCTGACTGACCAGATGCGATCGTGCACGGTCACAGACCTGCCACCGCAGCGTCTTGACAGACTAAAACACAGTGCTACCCTCACAATACCACTCGATCTAGAAGACAATTCTGTTCATCGTGATCACACTTTCCACCGCTGCCCCCGTGGATACACACAGCCGTTGCAGCGACCAATACGAGGCTTGAGACATGGCCACTACTGACGACGCCCCCCAAACCGCCGACATCGCCCAGCCAATCATCATCGACATGGGAAAGGTGAAGAAGAAGGCTATCAAGCGCCTCAAGAAAGGCCGCGGCAAGCTCATGGTCGAGGTGGGCGAGGTGGTCGGCCAGGTGCTCGCCGAGATGGGCACCGACGTCGAGGGCAAGAAGATCGTGCCCATCGTGGTCATCTACCGCAAGAAGGACGGAGGGAACAACGGTGTCCTCGGCCTCGGCCTGCCGTTCATCGGCCTATAGACCATGGCCGCATCCAACTGGGTCGAGTTCTCAGCAGCCCGCATCCGCGAGCTGAGGGGCGAGGGTCTGAGCTACCGAGAGGCCCAGCGTCTGGCATCCGCTGAGTGGAAGGCTCGGAGTGAGTGGAAGGCTCGGAAGGCGCAAGTCGACAGAATACCGGAATCTCCGAAGGCCGCCTCGGCGCGCTGGGAGGAGGACCCGAGGGGGTCGAAAGCCGACCCAAACACCGCCAGCGTCTCGAGAGAGGTCGCAAGCTCGGGTGGGGTCGTCGACCCTACACCCATCAACACAACCAATAAGGAGGTCATCATGGCCGATCAGAGCGTCGAGGGCGGCACCATCGTCGTCGAGACCAAGAAAAAGAAGAAGAAGAAGTACACCACCGGCACGAAGGACTTCCAGAAGGTCGCATACGGAGCCGTCCGCGGAACCAACGATCTCGCTGGCGCCTTTTCCGCAGGGTTCGCCAACTATCAGAAGAACTCCAGCAAGTCGGCGCGCAAGCGCAAGGACGGCATGGTGATCGACGCCCCACAGAACGTAGCCAAGGCGCTGGGCAAGTCACTGTCGAAGGCCAGCGATGCACCCTACGAGTTCGTACGTGCGGCCAACACCAAGACGGTCCGGCGCTTCGTGCGTTTCTCCGTCCAGACAGTCTCCTTTCCCTTCGGCGCGTTCCTCCGCTGAAGGGGCCCGCTGAGCGGGGTTCTTGCGAAGGCCCACGGAGCCGCTCCTGTGACAGGAGCGGCTCCCGTCGCTTTCGAAGAGTAGCAGCTGTTCGCAATTCGCATCTCCAGGATGCGGCCTCAACACCGGCCGCTCAACCCAACAGACCGGCGACCCGCACATGGCACGCAACACCCCAGCCAGGCTCGATGCCGGCTCACAGTCCGTCTCCCTGACGGTGGTACCCACCACCGATGCATCACCTGTACCCAAAGACCGACGGTCACGCGTCACGAACCGAACAGCCCGCGCGCTCGACGACTGGCGGGCACGCCAGGCCAAGTCGGGTGACATCACGGTGAAGGTGCCGCATCGAGCGGCCCCATACCACCAGCGGGTACGCAACATCGGTGGAGCCTTCACCGATCCCGAGTTCGAAGACGCCAGCCACCTCGATGACGATGACGGCAGCCTGAACCGCCGTCTGCCACGGCGTCGCCAGCTCGTCGCTCGAGCTGAGGGCTTCGAGACGCCACCCATGCGGACCGAGCTCAAGTTTGTCATTCAGCGACGACTTGTCCTCCAGCGGCTCTGGGTCATAGCGATCGCCTTCAACCGCTACTTCCTGAGCAACATCTGGTACGGCATCCGGCAGCGGGACTCCGAGAAGAAGCGTGCCGTCCGTCTGCGGCTCACCATCGAGCGCATCGGTGGCTCGGCCATCAAGATTGGCCAGCAGATGGCTATCCGGGTCGACCTACTCCCCTATGCCTACACCGAAGAGCTCAACAAGCTTCTCGACAAAGTGCCTCCGTTTCCCAAGGAGTACGCCATCGAGCGTCTCCAAGCGCTCACGGGCAAGCCTCTGGAGGAGACCTTTCAGGCCATCGACCTCGACAATCCCATCGGTGCCGCCTCGGTCTCCTGTGTCTACCAAGCGGTCCTCCTCAACGGAGATCGGGTCGCCATCAAGATCCGTCGACCCGGCATCGGCAAGCAATTCACCGCCGACATTCACGCGATGCGGTGGGCCGCCTGGCTGCTGGAGACGCTGACCATCCTCCGCACGGGCATGGCCAAGAACGTCATCGAAGAGTTCGGCGACATGCTCCTCGATGAACTCAACTTCGTCCATGAAGCTCGGCACGCCCGTATCTTCACAAAGTACACGAAGAAGGCGAAGATCGACTACGTCAGCGCCCCCTACACCTACCCAGAGCTGTCCTCGCACGATGTCCTCACCGCCGAGCTCATCCAGGGCATCCCGATGACCGACATCATCACGGCGGTGGAACAAGAGAACACTGAGGCTCTCCGACGCCTCGAGGCCTTGGACATCGACCCCGTGCGGTTGGCCAAGCGTTTCCTGCGCCTGAGCCACTTCAACCTCTTCGAGAACGTGCTCTTCCACGCCGATCCCCACCCAGCCAATGTGTTGGTACGACCGCATGATCACATCGTGCTCATCGACTTCGGCTCGTGTGGCGCCTACACACACAAGGAGCGGCACAAGTGGCGGCAGCTCGCGTTGTGCCATCTCACCGACGACGTCTCGGGAATGGTCCAGGCAGGACTGTCCATCCTCGAGCCCATCCCCGCTATCGACATCGACGAATTCACAAAGAAGATGGAGAAGGTCTTCTGGAAGGATCTCTACGCCTTCGAGGATCCGCACTCGGAGTGGTGGGAACACACCTCGGCCAACATCTGGCTCAGCTTCCTGTCCATGGCCCGAGATTACAACCTCACCATCAACCTGAACACGCTTCGGATGATTCGCGCCACCCTGCTCTACGACACGGTGGCCGCCCGACTGTTCAAAGACATCGACGCCTACAAAGAATACTTCAAGTACAGCAAGGGCGCTGGTAAGCGAATCCGAAAGCGGTACACAAAGACCTACAGGAAGTTCATGAAGGACGGACTTGACCCGAGGGCCTACATCCGCTTTGAACAGTTCGAAGGCATCGCGAACCGGATCCTGTACCTCACGCAACGCGTCGTCGACATCCCCTTCTTCGCCCCCTCATTCGGCATCAGCAAGCTCGCCCACGCCATCAACCAGGCCCTCGAGGCCTTGGTAGCGCTGGCCATATTGCTCTCTCTGGGGACCTTGGGCTACCAGGTCTGGGACACGCTTCGCTACACGATCGAGGACCTCACCCGAACCTGGAACAACTCCGCCTTCGGCTTGGAGGCCCTCGGCCCCGCGCTCTTCGCCGCGCTGTCCCACGGCTGGGAACACAGCCCGACACTGCTCGAGTCGCTGTGGGACTGGACCACCAGCCCGGTGTTCATCGCCTTCACGATCATCATCGTCATGCTGCGGCAGCGTGCTGCACTCTGGCGCATGGCCGACAAGCAGCGCACGACCTGACATCAGGCAAGCAACGTAGAAGCGGCCGCATCGCTGACGATGCGGCCGCTTCACAGCTGTCCCGGTGGAGGCTCCCCTCTACACGAGGGGACCGCTCTACCGTCTGGCGCTCAGCCCGCCCGGGCGATCATCCCGTCGATGAAGCCCACGATGTTGTCCAGGGTCGCCGTAGCCTTGACGCGGACATCATCGTACCGATCCGGCGTGACCGCCTGCCGGAACACGTACCAGAGATCCTCGGCGTGGTCGTCGTCGACCGACACACCTTCGGCATCCACATGAATGGCGTGGTAGCCACCGTCGACCTCGACTTCGGTGGCCGTGCGCATGTTCTTCGACCAGGGGCCCGCGAAGGCCTCGAAGATGGTCTCGATGACCATCAACACAGTGACCATGGACATGTAGTCCCCGGCGGAATCCTCTATGAGAGAGCGGCTGGCCTTCGAACTCTCTGCGGGCTCCCAAGCCTGGGCCGCAGCCTCGTCGATGCCCAGCTCCAGCATGGTCTTGTTGAACATCACGAAGTGGGAGTCGGCCGGCGAGCCCTGCAAGTTGTGGCCATCCGTGCCAGCGGCGAACCCGAGCTCGTCCAGCAAGTTGAAGCCGAGCAGGAAGCGGGCACCGATCTTGGCGGTAGCACCCAGCCGAGCCTCGAGCTCATCGGCACCGAGCATGGTGTGCATCACAGCATCGGTGAACCGCTGCGAGAAGGCGTATCGGAACTCCAGATGGAAGAGCCGGAGCGCATCCTCGGAGATGCCGCCATCCGACAGATTGTTGATCAGCGGATGCCTGGTAAGCGCATGGTTGCTGATCAGCTCAGCGATCTCATTTGAGAATGCCTCGTTCTGGGCCCAAAGGGCAGCGGGAACAGACTCGCGGACGATGCGCTTGCCGTTGGTACGAGCGTCAGTCGACATGAACACCTCTGTGTGTGTGACGCGAGGTCACATGAAGGAGTAATGGCTGGTCTCAGCCGTGGTAGGCCGTAGGGGGGCTGCGGCGCTGCACGAAGTCCTTCCACCGCACAAGCTCCTTGAGAAGGTCGGGGTACTGGTAGTCGAAGTACAGATCCTTCATGTACTTCGGCGCTCCAGTCTTTCCCCAGAAGAACAGCTTGGTCAGACCCGGCATGCTGACATCGCTGAGGTAGCGACGGTTCGGGTTCTTGATGTCCAACATGGGCGGGATGAAGTCAACGGTGTCGTGCAGTTCGTAGAGCTTCTTCACAGCTTCCTTGGGCGAGATGGCTTGCGCATGCGCCTGTCGGACAAACTCCCAGCCGGTACGGAAGTACTCGTCATAAGCCTCGATGCCTCCACCCAGCGTCAAGAAGGGGCAGTGGTGGAGCACCTTCATGTACTCCATGTCGCCGGTGGTCTGGTACTTCACATAGGCACGGGTCAGTCGGAGGGACTCGAGGAAGGCGCCCATGCCATAGACTCGGTACCAGGCATTCCAGAGTTCGAAGTCTTTGAAGGCGTTGTAGCAGCCGGACGCGATGAGGTCGTTGTACTCGAGGGCCTGGAACACGATGTCTTCTACGTGCTGGAAACGGGCACGAGAGAAGTCGCCATCCTTCATGCCTTCGAGCACACCCTCGGCGATGGCATCTACCGAGGCACAAGTGCTGTAGTTGCCACGCGAGAACATGGCGTCGACCGCACCCGCGGTCTGCGACAGGATCGCCCAGCGATCGCCCACGACCTGCTTGCTCGTGTACTGGAGTCGCGGCGTGGAGATCCAGTCCCACATGGGCACGGCATCCTCGAAGTGAGGCGCGATGTGGGGATACCGGTCCAGGAACTGCGCCCACTCCTCGTTGCCCGACAGACCATTCTTGGGGTTGGTCCGGGTGTCGAGGTTGAGTCCGACGCTACACAGCGGATTCGTCGAGGTGGGACGGTTGTTGAACGGGATCATCCACGCCCAGCCGCCATTGAAGATGTGGTGGAGCGTGCCCTCCGCCAGCTTGCTCGGCAGGCCCAGCTCAGCCTGTGAGTGGCCGAAGTCGTGGTACGGCTTCACACCCACGAGGTGGGCGAAGATGGCCCGTGAGTGCGTGTGACACTTGGGCTCCTTGTGGCGCAGATCAAACTTCTTTGCCAGAGGCGAGCCAAAGCCACAGGAGTCGACGAGGAAGCGGGCCCGGATCCGGTCGCCGCGAGAGGTCTCGACTTCCACGCGATCGGAGTGGAAGTCGATCTCCATTGCCTCCGTTCGCTGCTTCACCCGCGCGCCATACTTCATGGCCACCGCGAGCATGTAGGCGTCGGTGTCCTGTCGGTAGAGGTGCAGTTCGTAGCCATACGGCGTCTTCGGAATGGGGATCTGGGTGGACTCCGAAGCCAGCTGCTGCTTGCCAGGTCGGTGGTAGAGGAAGCCGAAGTTCTTCTTGACGCCGCAGTTCGAGCTCACCTGGTAGGAGGTCGACTGGACCGTGCTCAGGTACGCGATCTCAGGAACGTCGTACCGGGCGGCGGTGATGCGCAGCATCTCCGAGGTCTCGAGGATCATGGACTCGCCCAGCGCGAAGCGAGGGTGCTGCCCCTTCTCGATCAGCGTGACGGACACCCCATGTCGCGCCAGGATCGCAGCTAGAATGGTACCGCCGATGCCTGTCCCCAGGATTACCACGTCTGTGTCGTATTCGATGGGCGCACCATTGATGGCTTCGGTTCCGTGCACATGTCCTCCGAACCAAGGCTGTGTGACTATCGCCCAGGGAACTGGCTACCTTGTAGTCGCATGTATGTCCACGTCCATTAGCGCGAGACCACAGTGCCAGCAAGCGTGCAGCCGAAGCCCAGATTGCGGCCATTCTGCCTCTCGTCGGCCGTCACTCATGAACAAATGGGCGAGCCCTCGAACAGATCCCATTTCGAATCCGCCAACGAACCTTCGTTTGCACCGAACTCGCCCTGCCCAGATCGATCGCACCTCCGAATTTGACGGGATCACATTCCACATAGCTACAGTTTGATGACGGCAATCGCACCGGATCTGGTTAGCAGACAGTCTCTGCCTCCACCGAATGTAGATCGCCAGTACGCCCTGGAGATGCCGATGACCGCCAACAATGCAGCACAGATCGCACCCGATGCCAAGACATCTACTGGCGCAAGCCTGGCAGAGCGGACGGCAAGCGCACAGAAATTCTGGGGCGACTATTTCGGGTTCTACGACATTCTCAACCAGGCGGCGCCCTATCGGAACATGATCGAAGGCCACGTAGAAATGCTGGACCCCAAGGAAGGGGAGCAGGTGCTGGACGCGGGGTGCGGTACCGGCAATGTCTCTGTGGAACTGATCAAGCGCAAGCCCAACCTCATCGGTGTCGACTTCGTCGAGTCCGCTCTCGACGTCTGCCGTGAGAAGGTGCCCCAGGCCGAGTACCGCTTCGCAAACCTCCGCCTGCCCCTTGAATTCGCCGATGCCACCTTCGACAAGATCGCTTGCTGTGTGGTCCTCCAGTTCATGGACCAAGGGGCCGCCGAGTTCGCGGTGCGCCAATTCTACCGGGTGGTCAAGCCGGGCGGAAGAGTCACGCTCACCGTCTTCGTCAAGGGCTTCAACCGCCGGGCAGTACTGTTCGGCACCTTCCGCGGGCTTTACCAGAACGGCGGCGTCATCGGCCTCCTCCGCTTCCTCTTCACCAACATGATGGTGACGGCGCGCGTCATGTCGTATGTCAAGGAGCTCAAGAACCTCGAGGAAACCGGCGAGCACGTCTTCTACTCGCGCGAGGAGTTCGAGGCGCTGGCGACACAGGCCGGTTTCGTGGTCAAGGGCATGGAGAAGACCTTCGCCGACCAGTCCCTGACCGTCTTGCTGGAGAAGCCGGCGGGCCCGGCGGCAGCGGGCTGATCCCTGATGTCGAACGAAGCCCTCGCCACGTTCGTACCCGCCGACGAGGTGCCTCTGCGCACGCACAGTCGCCGGGGCCGCAGTCGGCCGATGTCCAAGGAAGACCGAGCGCTGGTGCGTGCCAGCCAAGCGTTCGCAAGCGAAGACCTGCGCATCTCCTGGTGGGTCACCCTGAGCACGTTCTCCTTGCTCATCGCCAGCGACGCCGCGGCCCTCTTCCTACCAACAGGGCCCTTTCGCGCTGCAGCCACACTGCTCACAGCACTGCTGTTGGCGCGAACCTTCATCCTGTACCACGACCACATGCACGGAGCCCTGCTCGGGGACTCCCGACCAGCGCGCGCCCTGCTGACCGTCTTCGGCTACCTGATGATGACCCCACCGGCAGTGTGGCGGTACACCCACAACTACCACCACGCCCACCACGGCAAGGAGTTGTGGTCAGACGTGGGCACCTTCCCCATCCGAACCGCTCGTGAGTGGAAGGCGCTGCCCCCACGCCAGAAGCTGAAGTACCGGATCCAGCGCCACCCCCTGGCCATGATGTTGGGCGCATTCACGATCTTCACCTTCAAGCTCAACCTCTTCTGGGGTGTCCAGGAGCCGCGGAAGTTCTGGACCTCGTTTGCTGCCGTGGGGCTCAATTGGGCGCTGCACATCGCCATCCTCAGCATGGCCGGCTGGGAGATCTGGCTGTTCGGCTTTGCTGGCCCCCTGGCCATCGCGATGGGGCTGGGCGCGTTTCTGTTCTACAGCCAACACTCCTTTCCCGACGCGCGCTACCCCACTGAGCCCGAAGAGTGGAGCTACGTCGGGGCCGCACTGAGGGGATCGAGCTTCATGGACGTGAGCCGCGTGATGCATTGGTTCACAGGAAACATCGGGTACCACCACGTCCACCATCTCAACCCACGAATCCCCTTCTACCGCCTGCCTGAGGCGATGTCAGCCCTTCCTGAGCTCCAGAACCCCGGTCGTTCAGGCCTCAAGCCCTCACGTGTGCTGGAGTGTCTGCGCATCGACCTCTGGGACCCCGACCGCGGCAGAATGATCCGCTTCTCGGACCTCGGCTCCACCGGCAAGGACGAGCCAGAGAGTAGACATTGAACGCCCGAGAGACCGACAACACCCTCCTGTGCGAAGCCAGGGTGACCCCCACAGCATGGCAGCGCTACTGCCCTGACCGATGCTGGCGCCACCAGTCCTTCCTTCACATCGAAGCCTTCCTCGACGAGCCGGAGACACGCGAGAGGCTTGAGCAGGGCGAACGCGACGAGCTCTACCCACGCTGGGCAGTAGATCGCCTCTTCGAACTCGGACTAGCCGACTTCTACGCCCCCGAGCAGTCGGGCTCCAGCATCGCGCAGGCACGCTCGACCACCTCGACCATCTTTCATCTCTTCGCCATGAACTCCGTGCTGGCGAGGAGGAATTGCAGCCTCGCGATCACCATCGGCGTGAACGGCCTGGCCCTGTTGCCCGCCTATGTCGCAGGCACACCCGTCCAGCTGGAACAGATCTTCTCGCGCTTCCGGGAGGGTCACCTCTGCGCCATGTTGCTGACTGAGCTGGCACATGGCTCCAACCTGCTGCGCAACGAAGCACACGCTGAGCCCGTGCGAGTCGACACACACGGCCAGCTCGAGGAAGTCGACGACCCACGCCACGCCACCCACTTCCGCCTGTACGGGGAAAAGCACCTGATCAACGGCGGCATCGAGCATGGCACCATGGTCACCTTGATGCGGACGCGGGGCTTCGGCCGGGACCCCAGCCGCAAGCCCTCGCTCCTGGGCGAACGCGGGGACTTCAGCCTCTTCTACCTGGCGCGAGGAGCAGGCGTCGAATCCCTCCCTCGGTGGCCCACTCTGCCCACACGCGCCGCCGACATCTCCGGTGTGCGCTTCGAGGGCGCGCTGGCGCCCGCCCAGCAGATCATCGGCGGTGTGGGTGCCGGCATGAGTGTGATCCAACGCACCCTCAGCGTGTCGCGCGGAAGCATCGCAGCGCTGACCTCTGGCGTGCTCAGTCATGCCCGCGACATCGCGCTGACCTACGCATCTCGACGCAACGTCTACGGTCAGCCCATCGCCAGCCTCGCGGGACTCTCCCGCCATCTGCGGCAGCTCGATGCACTCGATCGTGCCGTCGCCGCCATATCGTTGGTGACCATGGCTCGCCTGAACGCTCACGGGCTCGGCGCTGCCCACATGACGGCAGTCGCCAAATTCATGGGCTGCCGACTCGCCGAGGAAGGGCTCACCGAGGGGCAGCGTGTGCTGGGAGCTCGCTCGCTGCTACGAGATCTTCCCTACGCCCGATTGCTCGGAGACGTCCTCCTGTTCGGGGTCTTCGACGGAACCAGCCATGTGATGCTGGAGCAGATCTCAGGCTACCTGGTGCGCCAGGCTCGCGACCGCTCCGCCCTCGGACCCTTCGACAACACAAGAGCGGCCCAGGCCCTACGCACCATCCACGCTACCCGCACCCAGCCAATCCAGGAGCTGTTCCGCGAACGGACCCGTGCAGCCCTGCTCCCGGTCACCACTCGCGCCCACGGCCTCGCCGCGCTTCCAGGAGACCTCGACGCATCTCCGCTACCGCCCATCGCCGAAGCCCTCCTCTCCCTCGTCCGCGCGTGGGAGTCCGACGGCTGCTGGAAGGATGACCAGGCGCTGCGCTTCGAGGCGTCTCAAGCACTGGGCCTCATCGAAACCAGCCTCGCCCTTGCCGAGCTCTTCGACCCGATCCGCCGGGCCTACCTGGGCATCCTGAGCCCGTATGCTCCCCCCGATCAGGACGCCGAGATCGAGCTTCTCTCCAACCGCGCGGCCCTATCGGCCATCACCCTGCGGGCCGCACGGGCCGTTCACAGCCTGGCCCTCTCCTACGCTCCCACAGGCGAAGCATGGATGCCCGTCTCCGTCCGCGAGCTAGGTGGCACAGCAGCCTTCGAGGCTCGAGTGGCCCCAGCCGACATGGCCCTCGAACGGGAATTCCTCGCGGCACTGGCCAGCGGCTCTCTTCAGGCCAGCTGAACAGACTCCCAGGAGTCAGCTCAGCGGCAACTGCCAGCGTGCTCTAGCACCAAGCGTGCGATCTCGTCCTCACGCTCCATGGGCGTCAGATGACCCGAACCACTCAGGATCTCCAGACGTGCCCCCGGGATCTGTCGTGCATAGTCGCGGGCCTCCAGCGGCAACACCACCACGTCGCGTCCCCCGTTCACCACCAGAGCCGGCACCCGCACCGAGCCCAGGCCGGACGTGATGTCCGTCCGTTCACTCACCGAGCGGTAGGCGGCGCGCAGACTCGGGGGGCGATTCTTGACGAACTCGGCCCGCCAGGCCTTGATCTTCGCTGGGTGGTCCTTGCGGAACCGCCTGGAGAAGTAGGCACGCTCGAAGACACGAGACAGGTGGCCGAGCGGGGCACCTGGCTTGAGTCGCTCTGCGAGGCTGAGCATGCCTTGCGTCGAGGTGCTGCTGAGGCTGCTTGTGCCGAGATTCCGGGCACTCGGTCCATCCATGCAGACGATCCCAGAGACCCGATCCGGCCAGCGCACCACCGCCTCGTAGACCACTGCCGCCCCCATGGAGTGGCCAGCGAATACTGCCCGGGGGATCTCGAGGTGGTCCAACATCGCGATGACGTCATCGACCACGGTGCTGAATGGATAAGGACCTTCATCGTCATCACTCAGGCCATGCCCCCTCAGATCGATGGCCAAGACTCGGTGCGAGCCCTCGAGGACGTCTGTGATCGCATCCCAGCTACGACTGTGGAAACTCCAACCGTGTACCATCACGATCGGTGGCCCCTCGCCTCGCGCCCGGAAGAACAGTCTCTTTCCGCCTGATTCGAAGAAGCCTTCCATTGGACCCTCCTGCTACGGTCTCTCTCGACCGGCGTCTGTTCCTAACTACTCCAGACCCCGACCCGGGACTCTCCCACCCACACATGCCGCCATCCAACTTCGCGCTCGACCGACGCCCTCCGCGACGATGGCCCTTCACTATATCCGAACCAAGGAAACCAAATCATGTCCGGTACCAAGCGTGTCCTCAGAATCGCCGCGGCCCTCGTCGTCGTGCTGGTCCTAGGTCTCGCGGGATTCACCGCGTACTCCTTCAAGGCACCGCCGGCACTCGAGCCCTCCAACGACATCGCCCGTTGGAGCGGCAAGCTCGAACGTACGGATCGGGTCCGGGTGCACCCAGCAGTCGCGTCGCATGACGCAGCTGCGCTGAGTGAGCAGACGTCCTTGGACGGTGATTCCACTACGGCCGACGCAGGCATCGACGACGACGCGGCGACCGCCGAGGTCGCGAATGGTGGGACCGAAGCACCCGAGAAGGTGGAGACCGCGGTGTCCAAGATCCCCGCCCCCACACTGCCCGTGCCCGAGGTCCTCGCCGAGGGCGAGGTCCCCGCCGAGGGAGACAGTGTGGCACTGTCCAGTGTGACGGTGATCACTCCCACCATCGGTCGTATCGAGGACAGCACCGTCTTCCTCGAGGGCGACGAGATCTCCCGCATCGTCGAGGGTGGCGACCCGGACTCGCCCTACGCCGGACACTACGTGCTTCCCGGCCTCATCGACATGCACACCCATCTCACGCCCCAGGTCCCGGTTCCCCTCGACCAGCTCTACGGCTTGCTCTACCTCAAGCACGGGGTCACCGCGGTCAGGGATGCCGCCGATCTGGACGCTACCGCCGTTCCCATCGCCACGAAGGCCTTCGAGGAAGGAACCTTCCCGATGCCGCGCTTCTACTCCTGCGGACCTTTCGTGGATGCCGGCAAGCCCAAGTGGGCCAACACCGTGCTCCTCGAGGACGGCCGTAGTGCCGATGACGCAGTCCGCGAGATCAAGGCGCAGGGCTACCGCTGCATCAAGTCCTACGACGGGCTCTCCCCCGCACAGATCAAGGAGCTGGTGGCCGCCGCCGACGCACAAGACATCCCCGTGATGGGCCATGTGCCCGGCAACCTGCGCTACGAGGAGGCAGGCGTACCCGAGATCCAGCACCTGTACGGTGTCCCCCTCCCCGAGCACCTCGCAGACCATCACTCCCCCATCGAGCGCATGAGCGCCTGGGACGAGGTCGACGACGCCCGCATGCAGGAGATCGTGGATGCCACAGTCGCCCAGGGCCTGTCGAACACCCCTACCCTCGTCAACCACGCCCGGATCCTTTCCTACAGGGACTACGAGGCCGCGCGCACCAGCGATGTCATCCAGCTCATCCCACGCAACTTCTACGACATCGTCTGGCATCCGGTGACCGGACTCCCCTTCTACCGGAACATGTCGGACGAACTCCTCGATCGCTACGAGCGGACGCTGGAGAAGAAGCTGGAGCTGGTCCGCCGACTGTATGAGGCCGGCACCCCCCTCTACCTGGGCACCGACACACAACAGCCCTTCGTCGTGCCGGGCGCCGCAGTGCACGAGGAAATGCGTCTGTTCGCTGAGGCCGGCATACCCGCCGAGGACATCTGGGCCATGGCGACCTGGCACTCTGCCGATCGGCTGGGTGAACCGCGGCTCGGTCGAATCGAGCCTGGCGCTGCAGCAGATCTGCTCGTGTTCTCCCAAGATCCTACGGAGTCCCTCGACAATCTCGACTCGCTGGTGGCCGTGGTCGCCCGAGGGCAGCTGCACCCGGTCACAGAGATCGACGACACGGTGCAGTCCACCCTGGACTTCTTCCGTCAGCCACTCGTCGACGTCGCGACCGAGATCGCAACCAAGCAAAAGCTCGCCGAGATCATCAAGGAATGACCATCACCCGCACGCTCAAGATCAACGGCGCCCGCATCGCCGTCCAGGACGTCGGCGAAGGGCCACCGCTGGTGTTCACCCATGGCTGGGCACTGTCCCAGCAGTGGTGGTGGAAGCAGGTCGAACACCTCAAGGACCGCTACCGGGTGGTGACCTACGACGTGCGAGGTCACGGGCGCTCCGGTGGGCGAAAGAAGAATTTCCACGACTTTCAGCTACTAGTCGATGATCTCGAAGAGCTGCGCGACAAGCTCGAGCTGAAGGACGCGGTGGTCGTGGGCCACTCAATGGGCGGGGCCATCACCCTGCACCATGCGGTCCAGCGACCGTCCACGCTACGAGGTCTGGTTCTGGTCGACTCGCCACAGGCCGACGGCGGCTTCGACAACCTGCTCACCATGCTCGGCCTCGATGTGGTCTCCCGACCCTTCCTTCCGTTGCTCGGAGACACGACCGTCTTGAGCCTCGCCTGGCCGATCCTCCGCGACCAGATGTGGAGCCGCAAGTTCCAGAAGAAGAACAAGAAGCTCATCAAGCAGAGCCGCAGGGAGTTCGAGGACAACGATCTGACCGCAGTCTTGCGTGCCTTCAGCGCCTTGGTCCGTCGAGAGGAGATCGACGACGATCTGCGCTCCATCAAGGTCCCAGCCCTCGTCTTGATCGGACAGAAGGACGACGCCATCCCCCGCGAAGCCGCAGAAGACCTCGCCGCCGACATCCCCAAGGCCCGCCTCTCCATCGTGCCGAAGGCCGGTCACATGTCCATGGTCGAGCAGTCCGACTTCGTCAACGCCCAGCTCGACGCCTACCTCGCCAAGGTGTGTGCCCCATGAACGTCGTCACCGACATCATCCTGCCCGCCGTCATCGCCACCATCATGCTCGGCATGGGCATGACCCTGGTGCCCGCGGACTTTCGCCGTGTGCTCGCCACACCGAAGGCCATCCTGACCGGAGCGGCCAGCCTGCTCCTGATCATCCCTGTGATCGGGTACACCTTCGCTCAGCTCTTCGATCTTCCGCCCGAGCTGGCCGTCGGCCTCTTCTTGGTGGCCACATGCCCTGGCGGCATGCTCAGCAACCTGATGACGTACTTCGGGAAGGGCGACCTCGCGATGTCCATCTCGCTGACGGCTGCGGTCACGACCGTCTACGTCTTCGTCATTCCCTTCGAGGCCAGCTTCGCGCTGAACACTTTCATGGGAGATGCCCAGCAGTTCGATCTGCCCGTGCTCAGCACGCTGGGTAAGGTGCTGATGGTGACGGTGGCGCCCGTGCTCGTCGGCATGCTCGTGCGCAACCGTGCGGAAGGTTTCGCCAAGCGGGCCGAGGGACCGGTCTCGAAGATCACCGGTGGCTTCCTCATCCTCATCTTCGTGGTCTTGCTCGCCGAGCAGGCCGAGACCCTGATGAGCAGCCTTCAGCAAGTCGCCCTGCCCGTGCTGGCACTCAACGCGACCGCCATCACCGTGGCCTTCGTGCTGACCGGGATCGTGGGAGTCGAACGACGGCAGCGCATCGCCATCGTCATCGAGCACAGCATTCGCCAGGAAGGCACCGCCATCTTCATCGCCGCCACCCTCATCGGCAACGCCACCATGACGCTGCCGCTGCTGCTCAACGCCGCCATCGGTATGACGCTGACCCTCGTCTTCCTGGGCCTCACGTCGGGCAAGCGCCCGCTGCTGATGCGCGACGAAGCCGTGTCACCCGAGGTATCCAGCACCAGCGGCTGAGCCGGCTGCTCAGTCGCCGGCGAAGGCCCAGGGCGTGGCGATCTCCCGCACGATCTTCATCAGCTCCAGGTGGGCGCTGCGCACGAAGAAGTGGTCTCCAGGGAGTTCGACCAGTGTGAAGGCGCCCTCGGTGTGCTCGCGCCAGCCCGACATGTGGTCCTGTGTGGCCACCTTGTCCTGGTCACCACACACTGCGATCAACGGCCAACTCACGGGAGACTCTTCGGTGTGGCCGTAGGCGTAGTAGGTCGCCATGTCGGCCCGCAGCCGCGGCAGCAGCACATCCCGGACGTCCTCGTCACTGAGCGTGGCGGGGACGGGAAAGCCGTGCTCGCGAAAGGTCGCGCGGATGGCCTCGATGTCCTGGCTGTACAGATCGACGCCGATGGGTGTGCGGTCCGACTGAGGGGCCGGCTCGCCAGACACGATCAGGAACTCGGGCTCACGTCCGAGGCGCTCAGCCAGCGCCCGTCCGAGGCGCCAGGCGATGAGCCCACCCATGCTGTGTCCATACAGCGCATAGGGCAGG
Organism: Deltaproteobacteria bacterium; assembly: GCA_016845285.1. Classification (GTDB taxonomy): domain Bacteria; phylum Myxococcota_A; class UBA796; order UBA796; family UBA2385; genus BH17. The sequence goes on from JAERSX010000342.1 coordinate 17,025, forward strand.
TCCAACTCCGGAGCGAGCCGCTCCGCCAAGATGTCGATGAGCACGTCGAAGTCGGGGCCCTCGCCGCCCTGATCGAGGCTGCGCCCCGGCAGGTCGACCCGACCCTTCGCCTGCTCTGCTTGTCCTACGCCGGAGGG
>JAERSX010000343.1 GCA_016845285.1 Deltaproteobacteria bacterium
CTTCGAGGTCATCGTGACCTCCAACCTCTTCGGTGACATCGTCACCGACCTCGGCGCCATCCTCCAGGGCGGGATCGGTCTCGCCGGCAGCGGCAACATCCACCCTGGTCGCGTCAGCCTCTTCGAGCCTGTGCACGGCTCGGCCCCCGACATCGCCGGCCAGGGAATGGCCAATCCGCTGGCCGCCATCCTCTCGGCCGGAATGATGCTGACCCACCTCGGTCGCCCCGAGCTCGAGGGCCGCATTCAAGAGGCCGTCCAGGGCTGCCTGCTGGCCGACGAGGTCACCCGTGAGCTGGGTGGCACCCTCGACACCCATGCCGCCGGCAGTGCTGTCCTCGCCCGTCTCGGCTAGTTTCCAATCTTCGCATCGCTTCAGGAGCCTTCCATGAACGACACCGACATCGTCTTCCTCTCGGGCAAGCGCACACCCTTCGGCACCTTCCTGGGTGCCCTCAGCAAGGTCTCGGCCACCGAGCTGGGCGTCATCGCCTCCAACGCCGCCATCGAGCAGGCGGGTGTGAGCCCCGACGACATCGACCACGTGGTCTTCGGCAACGTCATGCAGACCAGCGCTGACGCCATCTACTGCGCCCGCCATGTGGGCCTGAAGTGCGGCATCCCGGTGCCCACACCTGCCGTCACTGTGAACCGCCTGTGTGGCTCGGGCTTCGAGAGCCTGGCTCAGGCCAGCCACCTGCTGCGCCTCGGCGAGGCCACGATGGTGCTGGCGGGCGGCGCCGAGAACATGACCCAGGCGCCCCACACCATCCGTGGTGCCCGCATGGGCTTCAAGCTCGGCGGCACCGACATGAACGACTACCTTCGTGAGGTCCTCTACGACCCCCAGGCCGGCTGTGAGATGGCCATCACCGCCGAGAACCTGGCCGAGAAGTACGGCATCACGCGCGAGCAGGCCGACGACTACGGATTCCGCAGCCAGACCGCCTGGGTCGAGGCCCGCGAGGCAGGCTTCTACGACGATGAGATCGTCCCGGTCACCATCAAGGGCCGGCGTGGTGACACGGTGGTCGAGATGGACGAGCACCCCCAGCTCAGCCCACTTCAGTCCGACCGCGTCCGCAACCGCTTCGGTCGCGAGGCCATGGCCAAGCTGCGTCCCATCTTCAAGAAGGACGGCACGGTCACCGCTGCCAACGCGTCCGGCATCAACGACGGCGCTGGTGCCATGGTGCTCACCACCGCAGGTGAGGCCAAGGCACGGGGGCTCCAGCCCCTCGGACGGCTGATCAGCTCGGCCTCGGTCGGTGTGGACCCCAAGTACATGGGCATCGGTCCGGTCGAGGCCATCAAGACATCGCTGGACCGTGCCGGCATGACGCTGGCCGACATGGATCTGGTGGAGATCAACGAGGCCTTCTCGAGTCAGTACCTGGCTTGCGAGAAGGTGCTCGAGCTCGATCGTGGCATCACCAACGTGCACTCGGGTGGCGTCGCCATCGGCCATCCGCTGGCCGCCAGCGGCACACGCATCACCATGCACCTGCTCTACGCGCTCAAGAAGATGGGCAAGCGCTACGGTGTGGGCTCCGCCTGCATTGGCGGTGGGCAGGGCATCGCCGTCGTGGTCGAGGCCTTCTGAGGCTCGAAGGCTCGACCTGCGTGGTCGCCTCCGGCGAGGCGTCGATCTCGTCCGTCCTCACCCGTCCAGCGACAGGACGGGTGCGGAGGAGAGGGGAGGGCAGGTTGGGTCGTCCCCACCCCAGACCTCGCGGCTCTTCTCGTCGATTGCCTCGATGGACTCCACGGAGAGATGCTGCTCCCAGTCTCGGGTCCGGCCCGCTCGGAAGTAGACCCGAGGGTCCAGGTGGAAGCTTCCCGGATTCTGCGTGATCTCCTTCTTCATCGTGTTGAACTCCGTCCTCTGGACGAGCTCAGCGCGGCGGTCGGGGCTCAGGGTCCGGCCAGGGGCGAGGAAGCTCACGAGGGCGTCGCAGCAAGCCTCCTTGCGCTGGACGAGGTCTTCGTAGCGTAGGACGAGGATCTGCCCGGGTAGGACTCTCTCATCTGACCGCTGAATCCAGTCCAGGACGTGGCGGTGGTAGTCCCCGAAGTACAGGTCACCATCGACGAAGAGACTCGTGAACGAGTCGAGGTCCAGCTGACCCGGCACCTGAAGCAGCGGGTGCCGCTTCCAGAAGAAGTACTGCGAGACGGCGACCGCCCGGGGGTCGCGGACGACGACCACGAAGCGCGTCCGGGGGTGGATGCTCCGGAAGGGCAGCTCCCCGTAGCCGCAGTGGACGTACCACAGGCGCGTGTGAGCTGCGGTTCGTGCCAGGTAGTCCTTCCATCGTCCACGTCCATGCTGCGAATACATGACCTCGGGCCAGGGCACGGTGTCGTGGCCGATGTCCCCGCTGCTGTACGGGTGATCGGCAGGGAGGTCCAGGAGCTCCCGTGCCAGCTCGACCAGGAACTTCTTGGCCAGGTGAGTCCCGACCTTCTGGTGGCTGCAGAGGAAGACGTCGTTGGCGTCGGTGTCCCAGCTCTCGCTGAGGGTCTGCGTCGCTCGGGGATCGATGAACGGCGGATAGACCACGTTTCGCCAGCGGTGGTGAAGGAAGCCGCCTGTCTCGAGGGGTCTTGCGGGCTCGAAGGTGCGGAACATACGGCCGCCCCGGATCGCACTCTCGACACGATCGAGTTCTCCGATCCGAACATCCAACGCTCCTGCGGTGTCCAGCAGGGACTGGAGCTCGTGAATTCGCTCGATGGTTCGCTGGACTGAGAACGCGACCTCGCGAAGCAGGGCGATGTCAGCCTCTCCGAAGTTTCCTGGGGCCACTCGATTCAGGCACTGCAACACGCCCAGGACCCGAGCGCCTGATGCGCCTCGAATGGGCGCTGCGATGGCGTCTCGAACGGTGAAGTGAGTCCGCTCGCCGATGGACTGGTGGGCGCCTTCGGTCTGTTCCAGGTTGCTGCGGATCAGCGGCTCTCCGCTCCGGAGCACCTCGCCCACCATCGAGTCCTCGGCGCCCACGACGATCTGTCGCTCCACGAGGTCCGTGCCGGCCTCCAGCCACACCTTGGCTCCGTCACTCGATGCCACGAAGACCCCGCAGCGCTCGGCTCCCAGGAGCCGAGGAAGGGTCAGGACCAGCAAGCGCAGCAGCTCACTGTTTCGGGTGTCTTCCCAGGCACGGCGCAGTCGTTCTCGCTCGGCGGTCGCCGTCCTGAGTCGCTCTCGTGCGTCTTGGCTCACCTGTCTCTCCTCACGCGGTGGAGACAGCGGCGACCTCCACCTGTGATCGGGGCCGAACTGTCAGGCAATATGGTACCGGTGTGTTCCTCGATCCCAGGGACTGCCCACCCCCGTGCACCGAGCTCTCACGGCAGGTGATGCTCGGCTGCGGACCGGGCTCGGAGTGATCAAATGATGGACGTTGTGCTTCATGGTTTCTGGAGGTCGAGCTGCACCCATCGGGTCCAGATCGCGCTGAGGCTCAAGGAGGTCGACTTCGAGTACCACTCGGTCCACCTGGGCCGCCGCGAGCAGGAAGAGCCTGCCTTCCGTGCGATCAGCCCTGCGGGGCAGGTACCTGTCCTGGAGGTCAACGGGCGTCGCCTCACTCAGTCCCTCGCCATCGTCGCCTGGCTCGATGCACAGTTCCCTGAGCGGGGGCCCTCGTTGATCCCGGAGTCGGCCGAGCAGCGAGGGCAGGCTTGGGAGATAGCAGAGCGCATCAACAGCTTTCTCCAGCCCTTCCAGCTGCCCGGAGGGGTCAGGCGCCCCTTGATACGGCAGCTGGGACTGGACCCTGTCACGGCCGGTGCCCAGCTCAAGGCCTTCTCGGCGTCGCTGATCGACGAGTCGCTCGAGCTCCTCGACCGACACGTCGAGCGGGGCGTGTCAGGTCGCTACTGCGTGGGAGACACGGTCACGATCGCCGATGTGGCGCTCATCCCTCAGCTGGACGGCGCGGAGCGCCTCGGCTGTGACGTCGGACGACACCTCACGCTGACTCGGATCCGGGAGGCCTGCATGGGACTCCAGGCGTTCCAGGATGCGGCGCCGGCTCGTCAGCCAGGCGCTCCCTCTGGGGCCTCCGCCGGGTAGATCGATCGCCCTCGTGTGGACGCCCGGGCCGCGATCTTCGGAGGCCGGCCTACTCCACCTGGGCGGTGCCGTAGGTGTAGCGAGTGAAGTAGTACCCTGCATACTCAGGGTAGTAGCCGCTATATCCATCGTAGTAGTAGTCGATGAAGCCCGAGGAGTAGAGGAATGTGTTGTCCTCGAATTCCGCATAGGCGAAGGCGTAGAGGTAGCTGTAGTAGTTGATGACGGCCCAGCTCAAGCCGTAGCCGTAGATGTCTACAGCGAAGCCATAGGTGAAGTCTCGATCTTCGGCGATGGACAAGCAGGCGCCGTTGTCGATGCTGAGATCTTCATCGAAGAGCAGCTCCACGTCGAAGAGGAACTCGCACTCTTCGCAGGTCTGCGTGGATGGGGTGCCGATGGTGTTCCAGTAGAGCTCGCACTCGCGGGTTCCGTAGGTGTCCTGGATCCAGGCGTAGACGAACTCTTCGTGGCCTTCGTAGGACTCGTAGGTCTCGCCCGAGGGGCCGGTCTCGCCACCGCCGGAGCCACCGCCGGTGTCGTCGAAGCCGGGCAGGACGTCGTCGTCATCGTCGTCTCCCTCGTGCCCACCATCGCTGAGGTCGTGGTCACCAAACCACTCTCCATCGCCCACGGACTCCGTCTTGTCAGTACACGCGATGAGGACCGTCAGGAGCAGGGGAAGCCGGGCCAGAGTGCACCTCCAGCCGCACGATAGCGCCGGCCCCGGCCATGATCCATGGCATCTGGTTCTGGGGTGCTGGGTCCGAGGCTCTGTGCGACGAGGCTCTGTGCGACTAGGTGTGCGGCAGGGTCCCGCGTACCTCGTGATCGACAGCTTCATGCAGGGGGATGCGATGGCCCGCGGCGTAGCCCTCCGGGTGGTAGCGGTACGGACTGGGCGGAGCCTTCTTGAATTTGAGGCCGCGACTCTTGAGCCAGGCCACGACCTCGTCACCTCTTGCTCGAACCAGAGCGGTGCCCGTGGGGTCGAGACGGGACTCCTCGTCTCGCATGGTGGTCAACCGCCCCTCGATGGCCGTGATCGCCGAGTGGCTGAAGTCCCGCAGTTGGCGTCTCGCCTCGGGAATCAGCTCGCCCTCGATGTCGGTGGGGAGCCCGTTCTCACAGCCCGACCGCGCCTCGACCACCTCGCGGCAGAGCACCACATAGAGGTACTCGGCGATGATGAGGTCGCTCTTGTGTCCGAAGAGCAGGGCCTTGTGATGATCCCGCGGCCAGGCGACCACGCAATTGCAGTGGCGTCCGATGCTGGCTGACAGCCGGCGCCGCCAGAGAGCCCGGCCGCCGAGGTCCAGATCGAGGCGATCGACGGGGTCCTTCTTTCTCCGTGTGGCCACGTCGAGGCAGTCCAGATCGATGGCATGTCGCCGCATCATCTGTCGTGCGAGTCGAGCAGCTGCAGCCCCCTCGGGGGTGCCTTCCTGGTCGAGGGCGAGATCGAGGAGCTTCCGAATCCGCGTCCGCGGGTCGCGCATGAGGCCTCCGGCTGGGGTGGGCGCACTGACCCCGACCTCCCCGAGGGTACGAGGTTCCCACAAATGCGGCGGTCAGCACGGTGTCAACGGCACGTTCGGACGATTTGGATAGGAGCAGGGCACTGGAGGCGTCATGGCCTGGATCGATCTGCCTGGGGATGAGGACTCGCCCGCGTTGCGTCGGCTCACCAAGCGCTACCGCGACGAAGGGCGGGCCGTGCCGTCGGTCATCGCGGCCCTCAAGCCCAACCCACGGGGCATGCGTGCAGTCCTCCAGATGAACTTCGCCATCACCTTCGGTGGCTCGGTCCTCGGCCGCCGCACCGAGGAACTCATCGCCACCTTCACGAGCGCCCTCAACGACTGCTTCTACTGAATGGTGTCCCACGCAGGGTACCTGCGTCAGTTCTGGGGCGGCGAGCAAGACGACTGGCTTGCGGTGGTGCGAGGAATGCACGCACTGGGGGAGGCGGCCGCGACGCAGGCACCGGTGGCCGCGGTCGACACGGGCGTCGGAGCCTTCGCGGGATGGCCCGGACTCTCTGAGGCCGACCGGGCGGTGCTTCGCTTCGTGCTGCGGCTCACCCTCGCGCCCGGGTCGATGACCGCGGCAGAGGTGAGCTACCTCCACGAGGCCGGGTTCGACGATCGCGATGTCCACGACATCGTGCAGGTGTGCGCCTGCTTCAGCTTCATGAATCGTCTGGCGGACGGCACGGGGGTCACGCTGCTGGACACGCGCAGGGAGCTGGCCATCGAGCTGTTCGGGCAGGGGGCGCTCGACGCACACCGTCGCTGGGGTGCTGGAACGCCGAGTAGCTGACCCTGGCCGTGGTCTCGTCGGTCTCACCGGTCTAGTCGCCTAGACCGGTGAGACGACGGGTTTAGGGCGTGTGCCCTGTGGGGGAGGCAGGGAA
>JAERSX010000344.1 GCA_016845285.1 Deltaproteobacteria bacterium
ACCCAAGGTGGACAGGGCCCAGACGTGCCGTGGAGGGCTCTGGCCTGGGCCCTGTCCACCTTGGGTGGGGTGCTCACCGTAGGCAGCGTGCGCATGCTGTTGCTCACCCTGGGCTTCCATCGTTGGCGCGCCGGAAGGGCACGAGCCAAGGATGCGCAGCTGTTGGTGGACGCGTTGTTGCACCCAAGGGCGCTCGCGCGGGTGGGGCTGTTCGGGCTCGGCTTTGCCACCGTCACTCTCGCGGTCACAGCCCAGTTCTGGGGCCTCGAGCTTGCAGGTCTGGCCTTCGCGGTCAGCGGGGCATGGCTCGCCGGACCGGCTTGGTTGATCCATCTGTCCATGTCCTCTCCCGAAGAGCGGGATTAGACCCTTCGCGCACGGCGCTCAGCGCCCACAGGAGTCTCCATGGACGTCGCCCTCGAGGGCTCCAGCCCCGCGGCGCTCACCGCCGGAATCCTCCTGCTCAGCCGCGCCCGTAGCTTTGGCTTTCCCCTGCGGGTGCAGGTGGTCGGCTCGCCCGGCGACATCACCTCGGTGCCCGGTCCGTGCATGGTCCACAGCCCGGTGCTCGCCAGCTGTGGGATCGGCCGCGACCTCGGTAGCGGGGCGCTGGTCATCGTGCCCGGCCCCACGGAGGCGCCTCTGGCGATCTGCCTCGAGGACGGAGGGAACGGCGACTGGTTCGAGGTCGATCGGCGGGGTGGGGGACTCCACCCTCACAGTGTGGCCTTCGTGGCTCTCTGTCGTGAGCGCCGGCCGGCCCTGCGTGAGCTCGGACGTCAACTTCGGCGCGCCTTCATGGCCCTCGGCTGCACGCCCGAGCCTGCAGTTCTCGATCTGCTCTTCACTGCGCCGGCCCCGCCCCTCACCCGATTGGCCATCGCGCTTCGCGCAGCACGTGCCATGAGTGGGCAACGTGGGCTTCCATGGACCCGCTTCTTGGCTGGAGGCCAGGCCGACCTTCCAGAGCCACTGCCCGACGATCTGGCCACATGTTCATGGGCCCAGACACGACCTCTGCTCCGCCCCCACCTCGATCGTCTCGGTCTCGGCACCCAGGACGCGGTGGAGGCCTGGATAGGTGAGCTGGCACAGGAAGACCCAGAGGAGCTCTACGGGCCCATGGCGCGCGCCCTCGCGGCAGTCTTGAGTCATCTGCTCACCCTGCCCTCTGCGGCCATGCTCCCGCCGCTACAACCCTCCCGGGACGCTGTCGCTGTGGGGCTCGGTCCCGCACTCGGCGCGGCGGGTCCCCAGCATGACGCCAACGCCGGTCTCGCCAAGATGTTCCACTTCCTCGGAGGGCGCTTCTGCACCGAAGCTCGCTTCCCCGTTCGGCTCGAGGGCAACCCTCCTCCCGAAGGGCGCCTCGCCCGCTGGCGCTGGTTCTGCGCCGAGACCACCCGGTCCGCTCAGACAGCGGATGTGCTATGGCGGCAGGTGATGGACCCCGCCCAGTAAGGTGTGGGTACGGTCGCCTTGGAGCGTGTGGTGAGTCAGCGGACAGAGCCCAACGGCCCGAAGCGAGGCGGCAGCTCGCAACGGCGCGGGCAACGTCATCGTCGACGTCATCGCGGCCCGCTCCCACCGGACATCCTGTACCACGCCACCTCGCGCGGTCGGCTCGATCGTCTGCGCGAGCGTCAGCGTCTCGAGATTCGGGGTGGGCGCCCCGTCTACCTCTCCACCAGCGAGCACCAGGCCTGGCACATCGCACATCGCTCCATGGACGAGCCGATGGTGCTGTACATCGACGTGAGTCGCGCCCGTCGGGCAGGGTGCCGCTTCTCACGGAACGGTCAGGGCCTCTGGCAGGTGGACGGCGTGCCCTTTCGCCACATCCTCAACCTGTGCGATGGCTTCGCCCATCAGGCCTCGGCTGGTGGCATTCCCGTCTATGACGGCCCCGACGGACCAGAGCTGCTCCTCATCCGGGTCATGCGCCGCCACAACGCCACCTGGGAGGTGGCAAAGGGCAAGCTGGAGCCTGGTGAGACACCTCCCGAGGCTGCAATCCGAGAGGTCCAGGAGGAGATCGGCCGAAAGTTGTCGCTCGAGATCGAACGTGGTCTGGGGGCCATCCGGTACGGCTTCTTCACCCCCGACGGGTCGCCACGCCTCAAGACCTTGCACATGTACCTGATGCGGACGCCAGAGCGGGTGGTCGAATTCGCGCCGGCGGAGGGGGAGTCAATCGTGGAGGCGGCCTGGTTCACGCCGCAGGAGGCATCGCGTGTCACGGCTCACCGGAGCTTGCGTCCCCTCATGAAGCGGGTGTGCCAGGAGTTGGTGGCCGAGGCGAGGGGAGGGGGGCCATCGCGGGTGGCCGGCGATGCCGAGGGCGATGCCGAGGGCGATGCCGAGAACGAGAGCCCGACGTCGGAGGACCGCGCACCAGACGCGCACCTGAGCTCCAAGGCTGCCCGCCCGGCGGCCGAGGACACGCCCTGAGCCGGTGGCTGGACTCAGCGATTCGTCCGATCCTCACACGATCCTCGGTGTAGAAGCCGGGGCTGATGAGGCTACGCTCAAGAGAGCGTGGCGCCGCATCGCCAAGGAGACTCACCCCGATCTCAACCCGGGGGACCCGGAGGCAGCGGCCCGCTTTCGGCGAGCCCAGGAGGCCTACGAGGCCCTGACCAATCCGGCCGCGGACCAGCCAGGTCGCATCCGCACGGAGCACCGCTATCCAGGCCTCGGCCCCGACCCGGACTGGCTCGAGGTGGTTCGGTGGATGGCCGTCTCCCACATGAGCCAGCTCCGGAGAGAGGTGTTGCCTTCCTATGCAGGCATAGGTCGGGGGGGGCCGTCGGTGGCCTTCGCGCTGCAGTCGCGCGCGCCTCAGGGCCTCATGGAGGGCAAGCCCGAGGACAGGCCGCCCCGCTGGGCGCGCCTCTGGATGCGGTGGACCCTGCGCAAGATCGAGCTGGATGTCGATCCTGGCCGCTCGCTGTCACCCAGTCCAATCACCCTGGTACGCGTGGGAAAGCGCCTCCGCATCGTGCTCTTCCCTCGTCTCCTGTGGCGTCAAGGCATCCGCGACGAGGACGTGGTGCGGGTGCTGGTGCGACGAAGCCTGGACCAGGCTGTGGCTGCCGCGTTGCCTCTACTCTGGGGCATTCCACAGGTGGCCCGCACCGCAGACGCCGCTCGTGAGGCGGACGCCCGCTGGTGGATGTCGAGGCTGTCGTGGCCCATGATCTACGCGCTGGTCGCGATCTTCAGCGCGACCATGATCATCTCGGGCTACCTCTCACGCTACGACCAGCCCCTGCGCTGATGGGGAGGCTGGGTGCCCTCAGCTGGTGTAGATCACCGAGCCCTTCTCCTTGAACTCCTGTGACTTCTCAGCCATGCCGGCGTCTGCCACTCGCTCGGCATCCTTGCCCATCTCCGAGGCCATCTCGCGGAGCTGCTGGGTGATCTCCATGGAGCAGAAGCGGGGACCGCACATGCTGCAGAAGTGAGCGCTCTTGGCAGCCGGTGCCGGGAGGGTGGCGTCGTGGTACTCCCGGGCGACCGCGGGGTCGAGGGCGAGGTTGAACTGGTCTTCCCAGCGGAAGTCGAAGCGTGCCTGGCTCAGCAGGTTGTCCCGATCCTGGGCGCCGGGGTGGCCCTTGGCGAGGTCCGCCCCGTGAGCGGCGATCTTGTAGGCCATGAGCCCCTGCTTGACGTCCTCTCGGTCGGGCAGTCCCAGGTGCTCCTTCGGAGTCACGTAGCAGAGCATGGCGCAGCCCATCGATCCGATGAGGACAGCACCCATGGCGCTGGCGATGTGATCGTACCCGGGGCAGAAGTCGGTGATCAGCGGCCCGAGCGTGTAGAAAGGGGCCTCATGGCAGTGCTTTAGCTGCTCATCCATGTTCTCTTGGATGAGGTGTAGGGGCACGTGGCCGGGGCCTTCGATCATGACCTGGCAGTCACGTTCCCACGCGATCTTGGTGAGCTCGCCCAGGGTGTGGAGCTCGGCAAACTGGGCTTCGTCATTGGCATCGGCGATGCAGCCAGGACGGAGACCATCCCCCAGGGAGAAGGTCACGTCGTACTTCCGCATGAGGTCACAGATGCGGTCGAAGTTCGTGTAGAGGAAGGACTCCTTGTGGTGGCTGAGGCACCACTTGGCCATGATGGAGCCGCCACGAGACACGATGCCGGTGACCCGCTTTGCGGTCATGGGCACGTGGTGAAGGCGCACGCCAGCGTGGATGGTGAAGTAGTCGACCCCTTGCTCGGCCTGCTCGGCGAGGACATCGAGGAACAGCTCGATGTCGAGCTTCTCGACCTGACCCTTCACGCGCTCCAGTGCCTGGTAGATGGGGACGGTCCCGATGGGCACGGGGGCGCTGCGGAGGATGGCCTCACGGGTCTCGTTGATCCGATTGCCTGTGGACAGATCCATGACCGTGTCGGCGCCCCAGCGAACCGACCAGCGGAGCTTGTCGACCTCTTCCTCGAGCGAGCTGTGGACTGCGCTGTTGCCGATGTTGGCGTTGACCTTCACGAGGAAGTTCCGCCCGATGATCATGGGCTCCAGCTCGGGATGCTTGATGTTCGCCGGGATGACAGCGCGACCCCTCGCCACCTCGTCCCGCACGAATTCAGGAGTCACCCCCTCTCGGATGGCGATGAAGCGCATCTCCTCGGTGATTCGACCCTGACGGGCGTACCAGAGCTGGGTGGGCACCGGGTCCCCTGCACGTGCGGCGATCCAGTCGGCGCGACGCTTGGGGAGGCCCTGGTCGGCGGTGAAACCTTGCGGGCCCGCCGTGTCGTAGAGGCGCAGGCGCTCTCCGGTGGTGAGGTGTACCTCCTCCATGGGCACACACAGCTCTCCGACCTCGATTCTGACGCGACCGGCTGGGGGCTCTGTGGTGGCGTCCTCGTGTACAGGTCCTTCGGTCTGGCTCATCGCGTTTCCTCCGCCGGCATGATCCGGATCAGGTCCTGCGGTCTGTTCTCAGGCCCCCTCGACGCCTGTCGTCGTCGGCCACCCGCAGCGATGTGTGAGCCTCCTAACGCGCCGTCTACTGCACCTCGTGTCGGCGGGAGTCCACCACCTTGCCTGAGGGGTCGTAGATGGTGGCCTGGTCACGCTTGTTGTTCCAGATGGGAGTCTCGTTGCCCAGGTAGATGGCGATCTGCTTGGCGGCATCACCCTGATTGTCGCCTTGCCCCGAGTGCACCTTGACGGTGTGTCCTGGAGGGAGCGAGATGGCCGGGAAGACGAAGCTTCGACCCGAGAGGTCGGTGATTCGGTAGCCCGCCAGATCGATGGGCTGTGATGTGACATTGGCCAGGCGCAGGTACTCGCCGTTGACGTTCTTTCGGTCGTCGCCATCGGCGTTGGCGTGAAAGCTGGTGATGTGGAGATCTCCCTGGTACCGATCGGTGCTCCAGATGCCGCGCTTGGCCGCTCGGGCACGCTCCTGGGCAGCCACGAGCTTGCTGAGGTCGGAGTCGTCGGGGGGGATGACGAACAGATGGCCCAGGCCATGCTCGAGGAGCTCCTCGCTGAGGTTCTTGTCGTCGATCTCCACCCCGGCGATGAGGCGGCCGTAGCCGTCGCGGATGACGCTGCCGTAGAGCAGGCTCACCTGCTTGTTGAGGCACAGCTTCCTGGCGAAGTGGCCAGCCTCCTCACCGAACGCCTCCATGGGGCGCAGCTCCGGAGTGTTGACCCAGCGGAGTCGGACCCTGTCGCCCGTCTGGAGGGTCAAGGTGTCTCCGTCGTAGACCTTGACGACGGTGGCGGAAGCGGGCGGCGGAGCTTCTTCCTGTGCGATGGCCACGGACCCCGGGAGCCCGACCATCACGACGAGGGCGAGACGCGATGCGAACGACATTGGACCTCCGGCGGCGCAGCGTAGCGCAGGGACGCGCACTCCGAGCACTTGGAGCGCCTATGTCCATCCCTCTCTTGCTCCCCCGACGGGCAGTGGATGCACAGAGTCAGGGTTCGCCACGCGCGAGGCGCTCGAGCTGCCAGCGTAGGTAGACGTCGTCGGGTGCCAGTCGCGCTGCCCGCTCGGCGGCACGCAAGGCCCGGGCCCGATCGCCCGAGGCCTCGTAGACCATGGCCTGGGTGTCCAGGAAGTCGGTGCGGTCCGGCTCGGCGGCCACGGCCTCGCCGATGCGGGCGCGGGCCTCGTCCAGCTCGTTTCGCTGCATCGCCCGGTACCACGCCTCGCAATTGGCCACGCCCTCGGCCGTGGTGGAGCGGTGGCAGTCTCGGGCCAGGCCTTCGAGGGCATGTCGGCGCGCACCTTCCGCGTCTCCCAGCACCACGTGGGCCGCAGCCAGAAAGTCGAGAGGGCGGTCCTCGGGGTGCAGGCGGGACGCAGCCCGTTCGAGATCGTGCCAGACCTGCGCTTCCTGAGCGGTGCCCTCGGCCTCCATGGCGTAGACCCACCAGGTGAGGCCTCCGTGGGGGTAGAGGTCCATGAGGCGGCGGAGATGGGTGATGGCCGCGAAGTGATCCCCTTCCTCCTGCGCGATCCAGGCGCGGCGTAGCAGGTGCCCGTCGGGGTTCTCGGCGAGTCGATTGACCTCGCGCAAGGCCAGGCGTGCCTCGGCCAGCTCACCTTCGGCCCGGAGCACGTCCGAGAGTGCCAGCCAGGCGTGTGCGGCGTCCGGGAGGGCGTCGACCGCTGCTCGTGCCATGGCGCTTGATTCTTCACGTTCCCCGGCGAGCCAGAGTCCGTTGACGGTGCTCACGAGCTCTCGGTGAGCGACCAGCGCATCGAGGGGGAGGGTGCGGGTGAGGCCCAGCGCTTCGGTGGGGTGTCCCTCGATGCGCCAGATGGCCGCCAGGATGACCGTCGCTTCGTGATCGTCAGCGTCTCTGCGACGGCTTCGCTCGAGGAAAGTCGCGGCCTGGTCGAGCCTGTCGAGGCCGGCGAGGATGCGGGCACGGTCGACAGACCCCAGCGCCAGGCGGCCCCTCCTGGAGAGTTGAAGTGCGCGATCACGCACATCCCGCACTCTCGGCTCTGTGTCGGACAGCTCCATGCCGACGCGTGCGGCGTGGTAGTCGAGGAAGAGGCGGTTCCCGTCGAACACGTCGTGGCCGAGGAGCCCACCGGTCCCGCCACCACTGAGCGGGCTTCCTCCCAGGCCATCGAGCCAGCGTGCCCGGATCTCGCGCTCGACCACCACACCGGCGAACTCCGTGGCCGCGATGGGCAAGCGACGTGTCGAGCGCAGGAAGTTGCTGCTGGGGAGATCGTCGACGGCGCCGATCCCGTAGATGGGTTCGAGACCCTCCGTGGCGCTGTCGGCGAACGAGCCCACCGACTCCCCGAAGAGCAGGACCCCGTCGGCGCCTGTGTCCAGCTCGAGGAGCACGCGCTCGGGACGCGCCGAGGACCCCTCTCCGACCTGAAGAGTCACGCCGGTGCGCAGGTGCTGACCGTCGAAGTCCATGGAGGTGGCGCCGGCAGGAGGGTCCAGCGTGTCCGGGGCGGCCAAGGTGAGGGTGGCAGTGCTGTAGTCCACGACCACCTGGAAGTGCTGGAGCACGTCGTTGCCGAGGATGCCTGCCACCGGGACGCCGCCTGCCTGAGTGGGGGTGCCCTGGACACCCACCGCGACCGCGAGGGGGCCCACGTGCAGCCGGCCCAGGCGCACCTCGGGCAGCTTGGCCTGATGCCAGGGCACGCTTCCGGCCAACCCATAGATTCGTCGGGGGAGGGCCTTGACCTCCAGTCCGAGCTCGTCGGCCACCTCGCGGTGGATCACGCTGACAGCTGCTCCGGTGTCCAGGAGCAGGAAGCGCGGCTTGCCATCCGACAGCTTGGTTTCGACGTAGAGCTTCGAGCCTGTAGCGCCCACGCGGTAGAGGGGCAGCGTCACCTGCCTGGGGCCACTCACGACGGAGTGATCGGCCCACGCGGGTCCATTGTCTGTAGAGGCCGACAGTGGCGGCGAGAGCAAGCCCAGCACCAGCACCAAGGACACCCGCCAGCCGTCCATTCCACAAGCCTCCGTCAGGGATCGTAGCCCAGGGAGCGGGGCATGGTCGCGTCTCCGCGTGTCATCCACGGCCGTGGGACATGACGGGCCAGTACGTCTCCCAGGTGAAGCTGGGCGAGTTGTCGTGGGAGTGGCAGGCCACACAGGCTGCGCCACCAGCTGGAAGCTGGCCATAGGCGGACCCGGGTGCCTGAACGTGGGCGCTGCC
>JAERSX010000345.1 GCA_016845285.1 Deltaproteobacteria bacterium
CACGACGTCCGACGAGGCGCCCGAACCGAACATGACGGTCACGAGCCGGCCGGCCACCAGAACCAGGACGGGGCCGACCAGAGCAGCCCCCACCCCGAGCACACCCCCAAACAACCATGCAGGCCGCCCGGTGGGCTCCTCCTCCGCCTCTGCGGCCACCTGGCTGCGCACGGCGCTCTCCGCGGGAGCCAGGGTGTCGCCCACCATCTTTTCGGGGTCGGCAAACACGCTGCCGAGCGTATCGAGAGCGGCGAGGCTGGCATCTACTTCCCGGCCGCCCGTGTCCTGAGTGGGCATAGATCGGTCCGTGGCGAGCTCTTCGTCCGTGAGAACACGGCCGCGGGCCTCCTCCACCGGAACGAGCAGCTTGGGATGATCGGCGAACACCACCTCCGCGAGGTCGCGACAGCTGGCGAAGCGATCGTCCGGGTGGCGGGCCAGGGACCCGGTCACCGCACGGCGTATGGCGTCCGGACAGTGCTCCAGGGCCTCAGCGACCGGCCGATACTGGCCGCGCACCGTGGTGTCGAGGGTCTGGAACTCACTGGCCCCGCCGAAGGGCCGGCGGCCGACCAGCATCTCGTAGAGCACGACTCCCAGAGCGAAGATGTCGGCACGGGAGTCGATGCCAGCAGCGTCGAGGACCTGTTCAGGTGCCATGTAGCCTGGCGTGCCCATCTGGATGCCCGTGCGCGTGTTCCCCTGGCCGTCGTCCACGGCCATCTTGGCGATGCCGAAGTCGGCCACCTTTGCCACCCAGCCTTCCGAGGTGCGCGAGAGCAGGATGTTCGCGGGCTTGAGGTCGCGGTGCAGGACCCCCGCGTTGTGCGCAGCAGCCACGCCAGCCAGGATCTGGCCAAAGAGGGGAAGGACATTGTCGATGGACATGGCGCCCTCGGAGCGGATCAGCTCCTCCAGGCTGGTCCCTTCGACATACTCCATGATGAGACTCGGTTGGCCGTAGACATCGAGAACATCAAGGACGCGCACCACGTGAGGATGCTGGAGCTGCGCCTGGATCCGACCCTCACGCAGGAGACGAGCCTGCAGCCCAGTGCGGCTCACCGACAGCTGCTTCAAGGCGTAGCGGGTGCCGAGCTGCAGGTGACGCACCTGGTAGACGCGGGCCAGCCCTCCCTCTCCGAGGAGGCGCTCGACCTCGTAGCGCTCGGCCAGGCGTTCTCCGACCCGTAGCTCAGTCATGTTGACTCCCTCGCCATGCGATCACGCGCGTGAGGCGCTGGCGCAAACGCGCGAGCTCGTCGGGGTGAAAGCAGGCCGGGTAGACCGCCAACATGGCCAAAGGGAAGATCCCGAGCTGGAGTGCGAAGTGCGTACCCACATGGAATGCGGCACCGATGGCCAGGAAGATGGATACGAACGACGTCCGGTTACAGATCGCACGAAACCTGCCAGGCCGCGTTCGGGTCGCCCGAAAGTAGAAGGCCACCAGGAGCAGCGGGCTCAGCCACTCCCAGGTCCAGCTCACCACGGTCCCGAGCTGCGTGAGTGGGTATAAAAAGTGGAGCGTCTCCGCGTCGAGCTTGCGGAAGGCGGGGTCCCGCATCGCGATGTAGAGCGCGCTCCAGTCGCCGACCGGCAGCCAAGAGCTGGCGACCTTGGAAACGCCAGCACAGAAGTAGACAAAGACCAACTGCAGCACGAGCAGATAGCGTGGCCACGCGGTGACCAGGCGACCATCGCCAGCCCAAGATCCGGTGCGCAGGCGAGCGTCCATCGACCAGGCCCTGTGGCTCCCGCTGAGCACGAGCAGCAGCACGACATTGCGCATGAGCATGTCGATGCCGCGATCACTCGGGGGCAGGATCAAGGCCCACTGGGCCCAGGCCAGCAGCAGGATGAGACCGCTCAACGGCGTCAACAGACCCACCGTGAACAGCACCGCAGCGCCCATACACACCAGGTACAGCGTCCACGCCTGCCCCACCGAGGGGCCCACCCACTCGAGGAGCTCGGGCTTGGTCGTGTAGCGCCTCACGTCGCCCATCCCACCAACCTCAAAGGTGGTGAAGAGCGGCACCACGAGATCGAAGCGCAGGACCTGGGCGAGGTCCCAGCAGATCACCAGACCCATGAAGACGCGCACCAGCGCCAAGGCCGAGGCAGGCTCCCTGCGGTCCCAGAGTCGAATCCAGGCACCGATCATGACGGAGGCTCCCCCATGACGTCGGCTCGCTCGCGCATCCGCGCATGGCGCCTCTTGTCAGGCGGCTCCTCACCCTGATCCGGGCGCAGCACCCGGTGTAGATCCAGCCGGACCTCGATAGCCCCCAGGCTCGGATCGGCCGAGAAGCGGCGATGCGCGATCCAGTCGACAAAGTGGTCATAGACCTTGCGCGGACGCGGGCGGTCACCAGCGTCGTCCCACACACCGCGAACCCGGCGGTAGCGCAGAGCGGCCGTGAGGCCATCGCTCGCAGGGGCCGGAGCCAGGTAGTAGTCGCGCCAGGCATCCTCGCCTTCCAGACGCTCGACGATGGTGAGTCTCCCGGCGAAGGGGTCGGGGTAAGCGAACAGACCCCATCCCTGGCCCGTGCCGGTCAGTCGCCGGAAAGGTGCCCATGGCCGAAGCACGGCGCGGCGCGCAGAGCGGGTGGCATCGCCGACCACCAAGGCTCGTTCCAAGAGCTCCTCTCGCCCGATGGACACGCCCAAACCGTTCAAGACACCCGTCCATCGATCGAGCTCGGCCTGCGCGATGGGGTTCTCCAGATCGCGCTTCTTGAGCTCGGGCAGAGGCACGGCATCAGCCCACTGCAGACAGATCACGAAGAAGATGAGGAGCGCTCGCACCTTTGCCCAAGCCGACGGTCGTGCAGTCACGTCTCCGGGAGGAGCCGGCCCGGTGGCCTCAGTCATCGAAGGCGTAGGCCTCATGGACCAGCGCGAGTGCCTCGTCGAGTCCACGGCCAGCGTGGTGGACACGCGCCAACAGGTCTCCAGACGTCACGTCGTCGCCGAGCTTTGCCCCGAGCTCCAGGCCAACCCCGTGGTGGACGGGGTCGCTGGCCTTGCCACGTCCCGCTCCCAGCACGAATGCGGCGCGGCCGATGGCATACGCATCGCAGCGAGTCACCCGCCCGTTGCGCTGCGCGCGGACCTCGTGGACGGCGCATCCACTTCCACGAAGGGATGCCTCGGGGTCACCACCCTGGGCACGCACCATGGCGCACCAGCGCGTCCAGGCCGCTCCCGAAGCCAACACCTCGGGTGCCCTGGGATCTCCGATGAGGGAGCAGACCAGCTGGGCGAGCTCCGGAGGCCCTCCTCCTTGAAGGCAGGCAACCGCTTCCGCTACCTCCAAGGCATTGCCCACCGTGAGACCAAGGGGCTGGCTCATGTTGCTCAGCACAGCCCTCGTCCGCACGCCCGCCCCAGTCCCCACGCGCACCAGGCTATCGGCGAGTTCTTGCGCCGCATCCCGCGTTCCCATGAAGGCGCCGCTGCCGAACTTCACGTCCAGCACGAGCTCGTCCAGGCCCTCGGCGAGCTTCTTGGACAGGATGCTGGCGGTGATCAAGGGGATGGAAGGGACGGTGCTGGTCTCGTTGCGCAGGGCGTAGAGAATCCGGTCGGCAGGAGCCAAAGAACCGGTCTGGCCGCTGATGAAGCAACCCACCTCCGCCAGGACGCGACGGAGCTCCGGCGTCTCGAGGTTCGTGCGGAACCCGGGGATGGCCTCGAGCTTGTCCAGGGTGCCGCCGGTGTGGCCGAGCCCACGTCCCGAGATCATGGGGACACGCCCACCGAGCTCGGCCCACAAGGGCGCCAGCACCAGGCTGACCTTGTCACCCACACCTCCGGTGGAGTGCTTGTCCACGATGCGACCACCCTGGTCGGGCCAGCTCAAGAGGTCGCCGGAGTGGGTCATGGCCCGTGTCAGCGCGACGGTCTCGCCATCGCTCATTCCCCGAACGAAGACGAAGGCCAGGAATGCTGCTGCCTGCGCGCGGGTGATGGACCCTGACACGACGCCCTCGACGAAGCCCTCGATCTCATGGTCGTCGAGCTCCTCGGCGTCCCGCTTGCGGGCAAGGACCCGATCGAGCTCGAAGCGCCCCATCAGTAGGCGCCCTTGCCGGTGCCCCCGGTCACGATGGCCACGCTTGCGCTGGCCCCGAGCCGGTCGGCTCCAGCCGCAATCATCGCGTGGGCATCGGCGGCGGAGCGGACCCCACCCGAAGCCTTCACCCCGAGGTCTGGACCAACGACGGCCCGCATCAAGGCCACATCTTCGGCCGTGGCGCCCCCGCCTCCGAAGCCGGTGCTCGTCTTCACGAAGGCGGCGCCCGCAGCCTTGGAGATGGCCGAGCCAGCGACCTTCTCCCTGCGGTCGAGCATCGCGGTCTCGAGGATTACCTTGACGGGCTTGCCCCGAGCGGCTTCCACGACGGCGCGGACGTCGTCGTACACGGCGTCCCACTCGCCGCTCTTGAGACGGCCGACGTTGATCACCATGTCGATCTCCTCGGCGCCCTCGACAATGGCCTCGTGGGTCTCTGCGACCTTGCCGGGCGTCGACATGGCCCCCAGCGGAAAGCCGACCACGCAGATGGGCAACGTGCGGCAGCCTTCGAGGAGTCGGGCCACGAGGCCGATCCAGGTGGAGTTCACACACACGCTCGCAAACCCGTGGACGCGAGCCTCCTCGCAGACCTTCACGATCTGCGCGCGCGTGGCGGTGGGCTTCAGGAGCGTGTGGTCGATGTATCGGGCCAGGCGGGCCGTCTGGTCGGAGACCCGGCCATCGGTTCCCACACGGTCGGCGCCTGCACCTACCAGGGTGTCGAGGCGCATGGCCGTCTGATCGTTCCAGCTCCCACGGAGGGTGGGGCCCGGTGGAACCGCCGCCACCTGGAGTTCCTTCTGGATTCGTGCGACCACCCGTGCGACCACCGCCTCGAGGGCTGCATCGCCGGGTCCGCCGCCCGTTGTCTGGCTGCTCATGCTGATTGTCCTCGGAGTCCTGCAGTGCTGACGGCCGAGGATAACGCCATGCTCCGCCACCGACCGTGCTCGCACCCTGGCGAGCCCCCCCTTCGTCGGGCTATCTGGCGCCATCGGCCTGGACTCCCCGCCCACCAGAGCCAGTGCCCCTCGCTAGAGAGCCTCAAGGAGACCTCATGCGCAGTACCCCCACTCGTCTGATCTGGAGCGCAAGCGCCCTGTTGCTCGTGGCCGCTGGCTGCAGCGACTACGACCTCCATCGCCCGGACAAAGTCGAAGACGACGCTCCAGGAGATGTCGACTCCGGCGATCCCGAGCCCAGCGACGAGCCAGACATCGCAGTGACGCCGGCCATCATCGACTTCGGCGGCCTCGCCAAGGACTGCCCCGCAGACCCCATCGAGGTGACCATCACCAACGAGGGCCTCGCAGATCTCGTGGTCTCCGAGGTGGCCCTGGACGGGCAGGGCACGAGTGCCTTCAGCCACGACTACGACAACGCCAGCGAGCTGACCCTCGCCTACGGCGAGTCACACACCTTCGAGGTGAACTTCACGCCCACGGCCTGGGTCGACTACGAGATCGAGGTGCAGGTCTCGAGCAACGACCCCGACGAGTCGCGGGTCGACGTGCCCACCCAGGGCAACGGTGCCGAAGACAGCATGTACGAGGAGGGCTTCACCCAGGACTTTCACGAGGAGGTGGATGTCCTCTGGGTGGTGGACAACTCCTGCTCCATGGATGAGGAGCTGCAGCGCGTCCGAGACAACTTCGACTTCTTCATCACCGAGTTCGTGGGCCTGGGTCTCGACTTCAACCTCGCGGTCATCACCACCGACATGGACACGGCCGGTCACCAGGGCGCCATCCAGGGCGGCATCATCACCGAGGACTCGAGCGATCCTGAGGCAGAGTTCCTCACCAACATCGACCAGGGCTCGTCTGGCTCCGGTAGCGAGAAGGGCCTGGCTGCCACGAAGGCGGCCCTCAGCGACCCACTGCTGAGCGGCGACAACGCCGGCTTCATGCGCGACGATGCCGCCCTCGCCGTGGTCATCGTGTCCGACGAGGACGATGACTCGAGCACGAGCTCCAGCTCCTTCGCCAGCTTCCTCCTGGGCCTCAAGTCCGACGCGGAGCTGGTGAGCTTCAGCAGCATCGTGGGCGACCCGGTCACGTCGAGCGACTGGCTCGGCGGCTGCCAGGAGTGGTCGGGCGCCGACATGCTCTCGGCCAGCGCTGGGACCACCTACGTCGAGGTCTCGGATGCCACCGGCGGCATCTTCGCGAGCATCTGCACCTCGAACTACGACGAGGCCCTGCAGCACGTCTCGCTCACCAGCGCCGGCATGACCGTCGAGTTCCAGCTCTCCCAAGAGCCCAGCGATCTCGCCCAGATGACGGTCACCGTCGCCGGCAACGACGTGGGCAACGACGCCAGCGATGGCTGGACCTACGACGCCACCACGAACACCATCACCTTCCACGGCGATGCCATCCCCGGCCCCGGGGATGACGTCGTGGTGAGCTACCCGGTGGCTTCAGAGTGCGGCTCCTGATCGCCACCGAGATCTGACGAGGCGCTGACGCCAGCGCCAACGAGGGCTGACCTCAGCCCCTACAATGAGCCCTCGGTCCACCCGTAGGAGACCCGTGCGTCCACACGCCCTGCCCTTGACCGTTGGTCTGTCAGCCCTGCTGTGCGGCTGCATCTTCGGCGGCAAGGACAAGGACGTCGACAGCGCCGACGGCGGATGGATCGTCGACGAGGTGGACCTCGGCACCGCCAAGGCCTCGGGCGAGGGCTTCGAGATCGGCAACGGCACCGAGCTCTGGTTCGCCGCCGAGCAATTCGTGCCCGAGCTGGCCCATACCTACCCAGCCTCCTCGATCCCATTGTTTGCATGGGAAGAGGTGGCGCTCGGCCAGAACATCGCCGATGTGGGCTCTTGTCCCTTCACCTACATCGAAGACGGTGCGCAGATCTGGGACAGCGACTGCCGTAGCCAGGAGGGCTACGAGTGGGCAGGAGAGGTGGCGGTGTCCGAGTGGGAGGACGACACCGGTCGATGGACCCGCTGGGACATGGACCTGGAGATCATCGGCGACGTCGAA
This sequence comes from Deltaproteobacteria bacterium, assembly GCA_016845285.1. GTDB lineage: Bacteria > Myxococcota_A > UBA796 > UBA796 > UBA2385 > BH17. The sequence goes on from JAERSX010000345.1 coordinate 7,084, forward strand.
GATCCCTCCTTCGACCGGATGGTCCTGGACGGGAGCTTCGTCTTCGTGGCGGGAGACCCAGAGGTGCTCACCCGCGCAGTCCAATCGAACATCCGCGTGGGGCTGGACGGGTGGTTCGAGCGCCACAGCGTGGCCGATGGCCGAGAGGAGGCCTGGCAGGACTGGGTGTTGACCGGCCGCTACGAAGAGACCCCGGACGGGCATCACTTCGCTGGAGACGTCGATCTCGGCAACCTTGGTGGCCTTCACTTCGAGAGCGACGGCCTGGTCAAGACGTCGGCCTGCCCGGTGGAGCCCCGCGGAGAGGTACACATCGAAGCCGACGACGACGTGGTCATCGAATTCGACGGAGACTCAAGCTGCAACCGCTGCGGCGACATGGTGGTGGACGGAACCTTCTCCGGCCAGGCCTGCGGGACCTGAGCCGGCCGCCCCCTGGCTCAGGCGCGGAAGATCTCGATCCGGTGCAGCTTGGTGGTGCCGTTGCCTGCGCGCGTGATGCGCGGGACGAGGCCCACGTTCTTGGTCACCTTGCCGAAGACGGCGTGCTTGCCATCGAGCCATGGCGTGGCGACCTCGCAGATGAAGAACTGCGACCCGTTGGTGTTGGGACCCGCGTTGGCCATGGAAAGGATGCCCGGGCCCGTGTGCCGGAG
>JAERSX010000346.1 GCA_016845285.1 Deltaproteobacteria bacterium
CGACCACCCCCTCGACTCGAGTCCGCCAGGCACTCCCCCGCCGTCCTCCACCCATGAAGCCTCGGGATCGACTCGTCTGGCTCGGTGGCACCCCCATGGACGGAGAGGATGCCCGTGGACCCGTGCTGGTGCTGCACCACGGGGACGGCACCACACGGGTGCCAGGCACCGAGACCGAACGGGACTGGCTGGCCGAAGTCCTCGACTCTGCACGCCCTGACGGCGAGCCTCTCCACTTCGCCGACGCCCGCGACGCCTTCCCCGGAGACTGGGGTCGCTTCCAGAAGCGCTGGCAGCGGGTACGACGGTCGGGCCTCGTCGGCATCTGAAGCCACCACGAAGGCACGATAGGCTCCCGTCATGTCGCTCCGCGATCAGCTCCTGAAGGCCGGCCTGGTCGACAAGAAGAAGGCCCGGAAGGTCAACCGGGACCTCAAGGCCCAGCGCAAGAAGAAGCAGGGCGCCAAGGACCGCAAGAAGGTGGTCATGGCCCGCGAGGCCGCCGCCAAGTCCGAGGAAAAAGCACGCAGACGCGCCGAGCGCCTGGCACGCCGCCGGGAGGCCGAGGCCGCTCGGGCCAGCAAGGACCGGGAGCGCCTCCTCGGCAGCCTCGTGCGGACCTACACCGTGCGCTACCGCCCTGGCGTCCAGTCCTTCTGGCACCCCACCGCCGATGGACGCCACCTCCACCGCCTGCGACTCCCGGGGTCGCTGGCCCACGATCTTCGCGCCGGCCGGGTGGCCGTGGCCTGGGTGGGACAAGAGGCCGACGATCCCGACGACTACGTGCTCCTCGATGCCCGTGCGGCGCGCCGCATCGCCGAGGTGGCACCGGAACGGATCTGCTTCTTCAACACCGAGCCTCCGCCGAAGGACGACCCGGCCCTGGGCCTCCATCCGGTCGACCTGCCCTGGAGCCCGCCGCGCCTGCCGCGCCCCCTGCCGCCGACCGCCTCAGCTCGGTAGCGAGCGGCTCACCAGGTCCGGGGCACCGCCACCGGATTGGGCGTGGCAGCCCGCCGCATGCGTGCGGTCACCACCGGCAGACGCACCCGATGCCATGCAGCGCCCACCACCTTGCGGGCGGTCCGGCGGCTGGGCTGGCTCACGAAGGCCTGCACCGCCGAGCTCGCGTGGCTGGCAGAGTGGGTCGATCGAAGGACCTCCTTGGCGACCGCGTAGAAGTCTTCCTCGTACGGCGCCTCGAAGAGCGTGCGGTTGTCCATGGACCCCTGCCAGTGGGTGTCCTTGAGGCTGTCCTGCACGCGCTCATAGAAGGCGGTCTTGGGCAGGGGGTAGCTCACGCTCACGCCGATCTCGTCGGGCTTGAGTGAGGCCACCATGGCCACCGTGGCCTCGACGTCCGCGAGGGTCTCACCTGGGTAGCCCAGCTGCAGGAAGTAGCAGACCCGCACCCCCGCCGCGCGCAGCAGCTCGGTGCCGCGTCGGATCTCGGCGGTGGACTCGTCCTTGTCCATGGCCGTCAGCACGCTGTCGCTGCCTGACTCGGCACCGAGCCAGACGGTGTCGCAGCCCGTGGCGGCGAGGTCGTCGACGTAGGCGGGCTCCTTGACCAGGTCGGCGCGGTTGAGACAGCGGTACGGGATGGGCGCGTCCAAGACCTCGCGGAAGGCGCGTAGCCAGGCGGGGCGGAGCCCGAAGATGTCGTCGGTGAACCAGATGCGATCCGGCTGATACCTCTGCCGCAACCTCGATATCTCGCCCGCCACACGCGCCGGTGAGCGCACCTGGTAGCTGCGCCCCCAGACGGGCTTGGCGCACCAGTTGCACCGATAGGGACAGCCACGCGCCGTCCAGACGTTGAGCTCCCACACCCCATGCCGGCTCAGCCACATGTCGCGGTAGGGCGCGAGGTCGATGAGCTCCCAGGCGGGGTCTGGCAAGGCGTCGAGGTCGCGCACGTTGGCGCGACGACCACCGGCACCACCGGGACCGTGCACACCAGAGATGGCCTCTGACCCGTTCCCGTCGAGCTGATCGGCCCAGTCGGCCACGGCTTCCCACGGGTCGCCCACCAACGCGACGGTGGCCCCGTGCTCCCGGAAGAGCTCGGGGTGGTCGGAGACGTCCGGCCCGCTCACGAGCACCGGGAGCCCCGCCTCGGCAGCCATTCGCGCCATGGTGAAGGTGGCCTGTCGCACCCGCGCCAGACACTGCTTCACCGAGACCGCGTGGTCATCGGCCACGATGGCGACAGCGTCGACCTCGGCCCTAGCCAGAACAGCGACGAAGCTGGCCTCGTCTGGCTCGAACATGACGTCGTGGACCTGCACGCCGTGACCGCGGGCCTTGAGAACCGCCGCCACGTTCAGGGTGTTGAGCGGCGGGTAGGGCCGACCCAGCGCCGCCTCTCGGGGGTCGAGGGCGAGGTGGTACGGGTGGGTGAGCAACAACCGGGCCATGTTGGGCGTTGTAGCCCGTTGCATCCCCCTTGCCCGCGACCCGGCCCTTGCCAGTAGTGGAACGGGGAGCGACCATGCCCTATGCGCCCGGCCCTCCTCGCCCTGTGTCTCCTCGCCTGTCGAAGCGAGGGCTCCGTGAGCGCAATCGGGGACGGGGACGGAGACGAGGTCGACTCGGGCGAGCCCGGCGACGACAGCGGTGGAGATGGCGGACTGACAGACTCCGGCTCTCCCGACGACGACACGGGCGACGACCCGAGCGACGACACCGGCGAGGGCACAGGCGACGACACGGGCGAGGCGCCCACCGACGACGCCCGCTGGTGCCTCGACTTCGAAGACGGCAGCCTCGAGCCCGTGGGGTATGCCGGCTCGGCCATCGAGCTCTTCGACGGCGCCAAGCTCAAGGTGGTCTCCGAGGGGTCGGACTACTCGGCCCTCTCGGGAGAAGAGCTCCTCGGCTTCGACGGCTGGCGGGCGCTCCTCATGCGCAGCAACGACGCAGGCGACACGAGCTCGGTGAGCATCGCCACCACGGACTTCTTCGTGGTCGAAGATCCCCACCTGTGGTGGTGGACCCTCAGCGAGGTCGACGAGCGGGGCATCAACCTGTACGCCGATCTGCTCGACGAGAACGGGACCATCGTGGCGAGCCTGGATCTCGCTGTCGACACGGGCGGCTTCGTGCCGACCCTCTCCGAGGGCGATGATCCCATCGAGGGCTACGAAGAGATCACGCAGGGCGAGCCCGTGGTCGGCGAGCTCGTGCAGCAGGTGACCGACGTCAGCACCTGGACCGGGCAGTCCCTGCGGCTCCGTCTGTACCAACACACGCGAATTCAAGACAACGGCTTCTTCACGCTCTTCGACGACATCTGCGCCGGCACCGCGCTCACCGAGGGTCTGGCCTGGGGTGACCCCGACCCGACCCACTGAGCCGGCGAAGCAGCCTATCGACGGCGGCGAAGACCGAAGAGGAGGGGTAACCAGAACAGACCGGCAGCCTTGCTGCGCCCACAGCCCCCGCCCCCGTCCAGGTCCACACCTGTGTCGCCGTCGGCCTCGCTCACCTCGGCGTCCCGCTCGACGCCGGTGGCCAGGGTGCCAGCCGCCTCGTCGCTGTCCGAGATCAGCCCGTCCTGGTCGAGGTCTTCGTAGACCGCGCTGCGCTCCTCGAGGGCCCACAGCACCTCGCTGTACAGCTCGTGCTCAGCGTCGACGAACACGTCATCTCTGGCGTCCGCTGCGATCTCGTCCAGCAGACCCGGAGGACCGATCTGCCACAAGGTGTGCAGCCCTCCGGCGAGGGTGAACCCACTGTCGGAGCTGAGTCCGAGCACGACCTCTTCCACGTCGAGCTCCACCGAGATCGCGTCCCTGCTTCCCTGGAGGTACACCTCGCTGAGCTCGACCGACGCACTGCACCAGGTCCCGTCGGGTAGCGTCGCGAAGACGTCGCTCTCGCCGACCAGCCCCACCTCGGACCCCCGCT
>JAERSX010000347.1 GCA_016845285.1 Deltaproteobacteria bacterium
GATCTGCCGCGTCGATTCGGTCGCTACGAGCTCCAGACCATCCTGGGCACAGGTGGCATGGGACAGGTGTTCGGCGCACAGTTGGTGGGTCCCGCGGGCTTTCGAAAGCAGGTCGCGCTCAAGGTCATCCGGGCCGACATCATCGGGAACACCGACAGCGGCGAGGCTGCGGCCTTCATCCGCGAGGCGCGCCTGGGCGGCTTGTTGAGGCACCCCAACATCGTCGATGTCTATGAGTTTGGAGAGGCGGAGGGACGGCTGTTCATGGCGATGGAGCTGGTCCGGGGCCCGACCCTGTCCATGCTCATCCGCAGCGGGAGGCAGCCGGCGGCGGTCGTGCTCGAGATCGCGGTGGGCGTCGCCGCGGGTCTGGCCTCCGCCCACTCGCTTCGAACGGCGGGTCTCGAGGCGGGGCTGGTCCACCGGGATCTCAAGCCTTCGAACGTGCTGGTGTCCTGGGATGGCGAGGTGAAGGTCGCCGACTTCGGGATCGCCACCACCCGACAGGGCGTGCTCGCGGAGCCGGGCCTGGCCTTCTCGCGAGGGCGCGGGACGCTGTCGTACATGTCACCGGAGCAGATGCGCCACGAGCCTGTGGACGGCCGCTCGGACCTGTTCTCGCTGGGGTTGGTGCTGACCGAGCTGGCCACGGCGACCTTCCTGCCTAGAAAGGCGCTCCACAAGCAGCTGTCGGAGGGAGGCAGTCGGCGGGGCCAGCTGTTGGGTGACCATCACCTCGCGGAAGTGGACGCGGCCGTGCCCGGCCTGAGGCCCATCTTGCAGCGGTGTCTGCACTTCAGCCCCGAGGAGCGCCATCCCTCGGCGAATGCGCTGCTCGAGGAGCTCGAGGAGCTGCGTGAGCGTGTGGGTCTTCGGCATCGCCTGCGGAGCTGGCTTGCCTCGGAGTTCGAACGGCCCGCTCCCGGGTGTGCAGAGCGGAATGTGGCGGCCCCCCGTGGCTTGGCGGTGGACGAGGCGCGTCAGGGTCCGGGCAGCGAGGGGCCGACCGCGGGCCTCGGGGCCAGCACGGTCATCCTCCAACCAGAGGTGCGTGCGCGAACCAACCTGGGGCCCTGCCTCGATTCGTATGTCGGGCGGGCCCGGGAGCTGGACGCGCTCGGGCAGCAGTTCGACAGCGGTCGGCGGCTGGTCACGGTGAAGGGTACGGGCGGAGCGGGCAAGACCCGGTTCGCGCGACGCTACGCCCGCAGCCAGGTGGAGGCCTTGTCGGGGGGGGCCTGGTTCGTCGATCTGACGGAGGCCCGCACGCCCATGGGGATGGTGCATGCCACGGCCATGGCCCTGGAGGTGCTCCTCGGCGCGGCAGATCTGGACGGGCTGGTGACGAAGCTGGGGCATGCCATCGCGGGCCGGGGGCCGGTCCTCGTCGTGTTCGACAACTTCGAGCAGGTGGTAGAGCACGCGGCCGGGACGCTGGGCCGCTGGCTGTCCATGGCCCCCGAGGCCCGCTTCCTGGTGACGTCGCGGGCGCCCCTGAGGCTGTCGGGTGAGCGGAGCTTCCCCCTGGGACCGCTGCCCGAGGTGGACGGAGTCGCGCTGTTCGAGCTGCGCGCCCGCGCGGCGGGGGCGGGCTGGCAGCAGACGCCGCAGACCCGAGCGGCGATCCTGGGCATCGTCAACGGGCTCGACCGGCTGCCCCTGGCCATCGAGCTCGCAGCGGCGCGGACGCGCATCCTCAGCCCCAGCCAGGTGCTGGAGAGGCTCTCCAGACGCTTCCACTTGTTGCGGGGTGGCCGACGGGGAGACTCGGCCCGGCAGGCCAGCCTCCGCGGCACCATCGACTGGTCCTGGGAGCTCCTCGAGCCGTGGGAGCAGCGGGCGCTGGCACAGCTCTCGGTGTTCCGCGACGGGTTCTTCATGGAGGCCGCCGAGGCGGTCTTGGAGCTGTCGAGCTGGCCGGCGGCACCGTGGTCACTCGATGTGGTGGGCTCTCTCCTCGACAAGTCGCTGTTGTACAGCCGAGACGTCGACGGACAGCCGCGCTTCGGGATGTACGTGAGCATCCAGGAGTATGCGAGCGCGGAGCTGGGCGCGGAGTACGGGGCCACGGCGGCTCGTCTCGCGGGTCACTTCGCCGAGCTGGGCGCGGAGCGCATCCTCGACGACTGGGCAGGGGGTCGCGCTGGTTCTCCAGCGCACAAGCACCTGGTGCTCGAGCTCGAGAACCTTCGGGTCGGGGTGGCCGCCGGTCTGGAGGCTGGGGCGCTGGAGTCCGCTGCTGCCTGCGCACTGGCCGCGGCGAGGGTGTATTCACGGTACGGCCCCTTCTCCGACGGGGTCACCCTGCTCCATCGAGCTCTGGAACATCCTCCTGGAGGCCGGACGACCTGGCGTCTGGTTCGCAGGGTGGGCACCATCATGCGTCTGTCGGGGCGCAACGGAGAGGCCGAGGAGTACGGCCGTCGCGCCCTCGAGCTCGCCCGGGAGGGGGGACGTCGCGGGGACGAGGCCCACGGCTGGCTGGCCCTGGGCCAGCTCCGTCAGGACCAAGGTCGCACCTCGGACGGCCTGCGCTACTACCAGCAGGCCCTGGAGCTCTTCCGGGAGACAGGCAATCGACCAGGGGAGTCGACCACCCTGGCAAACATGGCGCTGCTCCTCCGGCAGCAGGGTCTCACCTCCGAAGCGACGGCGTGTTGCAAGGAGAGCCTGGTCATCGCTCGAGAGGACGGGCACCGCCACGCCGAGAGCGTGGCCCTCGGCAACCTCGGGCTCTTCCATCTCGATCAGGGGCTCCTCGCCGAGGCCCTGTGGTGCCTGAACGAGGCCCTGACCCTCGCCCGCGAGGTGGTCGATCGTAGGCACGAGGCCATCATCCTGGGAAACCTCGCCGTCGCCTACCAAGAGCAGGGCCGGACCGCCGAGGCGCTGGACTTCTTCGAGCAGAGCCTTGCGCTGACGAGCGTCTCGGGCGACAGGCCGTCGGAGGGTGTCAACCGCGGCAACCTCGGTGATCTGATGCTCTCCCTGGGCAAGCTACCCGAGGCCGAGGCCCACCTCATCGAGGCCGTGGCCATCTGCGACGACACCTGGCCGGTCGCAGCCGGCTGCTTCCGTGGCTCACTCGCCCTCATCTGCGCGCGTCGGGGCGCCTTCGCGGAGGCCCGGTCGCTCCTCGACCAAGGCGAGCCCCAGGTTCGCCGTGGCTCCAAGCTGGAGCTGGGCAAGCTGCTCTGCAAGCGGGCGCTCATCGAGGAGATGGCCGGTGACCCGGGGGCCGCCACCGCCGCCCTCGCCGAGGCCGAGTCCATCGTCGCCGAGCTGGGTAGCCACCAGGACATGGCCTTGGGTGAGCTGCTCGCCGAGGCCCGCGCTCGGGTCAGGGGGTGACACTGACCTGTGGGTACTCGCCGTCGCGGATGTCCTGGAGCAGAGCCTCGCCCCAGATGTGCTCGTAGGTGATGGCGGCCTCACGCTGATCCTCGAGGCTTCCGCTCAGCAGGGCCGAGCCCGCGGTGTGGCCCAGGTCGACGAAGGTGACGGTGCCGTCGCTGGAGATGACGATGTTTCCCGCGTGCAGATCGCCGTGAGGGCCGACCTCGTGGAGTTCTTCGATGGCTGACTCCACGAGATCGGCGACGTCGTAGGTCCCACCGAGGGCCTCCAGCTGATCGGACGTCAGCTTGGACAGGGCGGTGCCGTCGACCTTCTCCTGGACGTGGCCGCTCAGCTCCTGGCGGACCACCCCGTTCTCGACGACGGTGGTCATGTAGTAGCCCTTGATCGGGGCCACGGGCATGCCCTCGGCGGCCATGGCGGACTCGTACTCGACCTTGTTGCGGTACGCGGTGTCGGTCTGGGGGAAGGCGTTCCCGTTCTTGACACGGAGCTTGAGCAGCAGGTTGGTGTGGCCGTTGATGGTGTGGACGTCGTGGAAGCTGCCACCGTCGATGCGTGGCCCCTGGGTGTAGTCAGCGGTGGTGAAGTTGCTCAGGGAGGGAGGGGTGGCGGCGTCTCCGGCCCGTCGGCGGCGGAAGCTGCCGCAGGTGTCGGAGACCTCGTCGCCCTCTGCGGCTGTGTCGCCGGCGTCGCCGGTGTCGCCCATGCTCTCGCCGGGATTCCCCGTGTCCTGGGCAAAGGCGAGACCAGCTGCGGTCAGCGTGAGGCAGAGCGTGAGGGAGAGCAAGCGGGACATGGAGACCTCCGGTTGAGACCTCTTCACGATGCCCGGGCTGTTGTCGCCGCTGTGTCGCTCGGCGCGTCAGGTGCGAGGCACTCGGGGACCGAGGGCCTGGAGGGCTTCTTCGGCGAGCCTGACCTCGAAG
>JAERSX010000348.1 GCA_016845285.1 Deltaproteobacteria bacterium
GCCGCAGCTCGGGCTCTTCGAAGAGACGGGTGCCGTCAGCGGTGGCCTCGGCAGCATCGACCGCGGCCGACAGGGCCGCCTGGCTCGGGCTCCGCGCCAGCGCCCGGGCCACCGCGTCCTCCTCGGTCAAGGCCTCGGCGGCCGCCAGGGGGGACAGCAACAGCAGCGTGGACAGCAAGCTCAGCAGCGACATCGGGACTCCGGCACCCGGGAGGGTAGCCCCATCCTGGCTCGAAGGCTCCACGGTCCCGGTCGTGTGGTGCCTGCGGCTCAGTCGTCCGGCGCACCCAGGCTGCCGACCGAGGGCCTGGGCCAGGCTCAGAGCTCGTCGGCCAGCACCCGGCGCAGGATCTCGGTGACCTCGGCGGCGATGCGCGCGTCGAGCTCGACGGGGTCGTCGTGTTCACCGCGCAGCGTGAAGACCATGCTGCGGCGGACGGCCGAGCCCGTCCGGAGATCGTCGAACTGCACCACGCCCGTGTAGACGGTCTCGGCAAGGCCGGTGGCGCTGCGGATGCCGTGGCCGAGCTTTGTGGCCACCACCACGTCCTGGAGCTGGTCGGCGACGCCCAGGCGCTCCAGCGCAACGTCGACGTAGCGTGCCGAGTCCCAGCCCATGCTGGCCAGGACATCCTCCAAGCTCTTCCAGGACGCGCCTGGGATCTGCTGTTCCTCGGCGAGGTGGGGATGCCAGGCGGCCATGCCCATCACCCGGGTCAGGTCGTAGGCGGAGACGAGGTTGGGTCCCCCCGGCCCACGCTGCTCGGGCGCGGTGGCCACCACGCTGCCGTCGGCGGTGACGATCTCGGGCTGGTCGAAGATGGGTCCGTAGCCGTAGCCCCCGCGAAAGTCGGCGTCCTTGCCCGTCCAGGACTCGAGGCGCTCCTCCCGCTCGGTGGTGGACTGGAGCATCCCCAGGGTCTTGGCGCCGGAGTTGGAGCGCCCCACCCCCTCGTCGTAGGAGACGATGTCCTGGAGCAGCTCGGTGAGCGGGATGGCCGTCTCGGGCTCGCCGGCCTGGCGGATGAGCAGGTCGCCCAGGTCGAGATCGGGGCGCTTGCTGCCCAGCAGACTCACCAGGCCCAGGGCTTGGATGTGCTTGGTGGCCGACCAGTGCTGGTCGTTCTCCTCGGCATCACGGCCATACCAGCGGGCCTGCAGCGCACCCTCCTCGTCCCAAGACGCCACGGCCAGGCTGGCGTTCTCGATGTCCCCGTGCAGCCAGGGCAGGTCGGCCACCTCCTCGGGGCGCTGGCCGGCGACCGGAAGCGGCGCATCGTGGCCCAGTGCCCCAGCGCCCACGGCCCCGCCCTGCGCAGGCGTCTCCGCCAGCCAGGCCGGCAGCTCACCCAGGTTGCCGGCGTAGGGCGAGCTCTCGAGGCCTCGATCGAGAAAGCTCATGTGCCAGCCGTTGCTGCCCTCTGCGCGCTCGATGGCCATGAAGTGAGCGAAGTCGGCGTTGGAGCGAGGGGCCGCGCAGTCCGAACGTGGTGACGACGACGACGACGACGAGGTCGGCGCGGCAGTGCTCTGGCGGGGGCGGTGTTGTTGGCTGGGCATGGTGTCCCTGACAACTTGCCGCCGTCCTCGCCATCGAGCGATGACGCGGAGGTGACGCGCCCCCTCGCGAACCCCTGGCGACCACGCCTTGCCTGGGTTGCACGCACGCCCGACGCAGACCGGGCTGCTGCCACTCCTCAGCCCTCGGACGTCCCGGGCACCGGCCCCAGCAGGAGCTCCAGCTGCATGACGCCGCCCACGGCCAGGAGCATGTTGGCCTGGCTGGTCAGGGGAATGCCCACACGGGCGTGGACGCGTCGCCAGGAGTGCTGCCAGGCCACGGAGACCACGGTCGGGAGGGCGTCGGCGATGGGGTAGTCCACGTCGACGGCAGCGCCGAGCGAGACCTGCTCGCCACCGGAGCCGCTCACGGTCGAGCCCACCTGCAGCTCGCCGCCGAAGCCCATGGCCCGGTTGACGGTGACCATGAGCGTGTCCCTTGGGCCGATGCGGTGGTCGTAGGCCAGGCGCAGCCGTGTCATGTGGAGGTCTGCCTCAGCCGCGAAGGCAGCGTCTGCACCGACCGCCTCGAGGGCCTCGTCGAAGATGTCCGTGTCGAAGTCGGTGCCAGCCAGCAGGGCGAGAGAGCCGGCGAGCTCGGAAGCGTCCATCCCGCCTTCGAGTCTGAGGCTCAGCAGGTCGGCGCCGCCGTGCAGGGTGCCCCGAGACGAGGTGCGCAGGCTCCCGGTGACGCCGAGAGGCGTGTAGCGAGCCATGCCCTCGGGCACGCCGATCAACCGCTCGAGGTCGACGCCGTAGTAGCCGCCCTGTGCGGAGACATCGAAGCGCTCGGTGTCCACCAAGGTCGCCTTCGCATGGCCATTGAGCACCCCGAAGGGCCAGAGCGCCGCGCTGGTCCCCACGCTGAAGCGCTCGGTGATGCCCACGTCCTGGCTCGCCAGCCCCAGCCGCCACTGGCCCTTGTGGACCGTGTACGCGCTCAGATCGGTGAGCACCTCGGGGTCGCCGATCTCCGCCTCGAAGGGGGCGGCGAGGGACGCAGCGACGCAGAGCGCGGCGGCGAGGAACATGGGACCTCCCGCGGGCGTCGGTGGAGACCGCCCACTTCTTGTGACCCGCCGCGAGGCCCGGTGGGCAAGCCCGAGGAAGCTGAGGTCCTGGCGCGCTGGGGCTGTGGGCGACGTACCATGGCCGTGCGCAGTCCCACCCAGGCCAGCTGGAGACATGAACAGACCGCTCCCCCCGCAGCCCGTCGACCGCGCCGCCTTGCGGCATCTTCCTGGTCGCGACGGTCTCCCCTTCATCGGGGAGGGCCTGGAGCTCATCTGGGACCTGCGAGCCGCCCAGATCCGCGGCGTGGCCCGATACGGCCAGGTGTTCCGGGCGTCCAGCTTCGGCTACACCTACGTGCAGGCCTTCGGGGCCGAGTTCAATGTCCAGTTCCTTCGCCCCAAGCCCGGCACCGTCTCCAACCTGGGAGGCTGGTCGCCCTTCCTGGGCGGCCTGTTCGACGGCGGGCTCATGCTTCGCGACGGCGACGACCATCGCGACCAGCGCAGGCGCCTGCGCGGGAGCTTCACCGCTGGGGCTCTGAGGGGCTACTACGGCCTGCTGGTCGAGCAGATCACCCGCCACCTCGACCACTGGCCGACCGGCGAGACCATCACCGTCTACCCGCGCATGAAGCAGCTCACCCTGGACGTGGCCGCACGGATCTTCCTCGGTCTCGAGCCAGGTCCCGCGTCTCAGCGAATCAACAAGGCCTTCCTCGACATGGTGCGGGCCAGCCTGGCGCTGGTTCGTTGGAACCTGCCGGGCGGGGCCTACGCACGCGGCCGCCGAGGGCGCCGCATCCTCGAAGAGACCTTCGCCGAGCTCATCGCCACCCGTCGGGCCGCCATCACAAGCGGCAAGGGCTGCGCCCAGGACCTCCTCGGGCACCTCTGTACCGCCGAGGACGACGACGGCGTGGGCTTCAGCGACGCCGAGATCGTCGACCACCTCTGCTTCATGATGATGGCCGCCCACGACACCAGCGCCAGCGCACTGACCGCCGCCATCTACCTGCTGGGCCACCGGCAGGCCCACCAGACCGAGCTGCGCGAGCGCTGCCTGGCCCTCGACGACCCCGACGCCGTCGCCCTGACCGGGATCGCCCCCCTGCGCCACTTCATCGACGAGACGATGCGCCTGTACCCGCCCGTGCCCAACCTGCCGCGCATGACGC
>JAERSX010000349.1 GCA_016845285.1 Deltaproteobacteria bacterium
GACCTCGTCAGCGACGATCTCGGTGCTGTAGCGGTCGCGTCCGTCGCGGTCCTGCCACTTGCGGGTCTGGATGCGGCCCTCGATGTAGAGCTGCTTGCCCTTGCGGCAGAAGCGGTGGACGGTCTCGGCGCGCCGTCCCCACACGACCACACTGTGCCACTCGGTCTGGTCGTTCCAGTTGCCGTCGCGGTCCTTCATGCGGTGCGTGGTGGCGAGGCGCAGGGTGACCACGGAGGTGCCACTGCCGGTGGTGCGCAGCTCGGGGTCCTGGCCGAGGTTCCCTACCAGGATGGCCTTGTTGACGGTCATGGTTTCGCTCCGAAGGGGCCGCTTGAAAGGGGAGGCCGGGCCATTCGGTCCAGCACCGCCAAGGCCCCGTACACGCCCCCACTTAGGGCGCCGCGCACACGCCGACAAGCGTTTCTGGCGGTCAGTTTCAGGCCGCTTGCGACACCTCTCCCACCAGACGCCCCCGGTGGACGGCGCCTGCGGGATAGACCTGCAGACCAGGACGAGGGCAACCTTGGACCACATCGCGCAGGCCGTGCAGATCTTGCGAGCCGGAGGCCTGGTGGGCATGCCCACCGAGACGGTCTACGGCCTGGCAGCCGATGCCTGCAGCCCCCTCGCTGTGCGGCGCATCTTCGCCGCCAAGGGTCGCCCCGCCGATCATCCCGTCATCGTCCACCTCGACAGCGCGGCCTCCGCCCAGGCCTGGGGCCGCTGGAGCGCTGCGGCACAGGCCCTGGCCGAGGCCTTCTGGCCAGGCCCCCTGACCATGGTGCTTCCACGCGCCGGCCATGTGCTCGACGAGGTCACCGGGGGCCTGCCCACCGTTGGGCTCCGCGTGCCCGCTCACCCCGTGGCCCACCAGCTCCTCGCTGCCTTCGGCGGCGGCCTCGCCGCCCCTTCGGCGAACCCCTTCGGCACCGTCTCACCCACGTCGGCTGCCCATGTCCGCGCCGCCTTCGGGGCCGATCTCAAGGTCCTCGACGGAGGCCCCTGCGCCGTGGGGCTCGAGAGCAGCATCGTGGATCTGTCCGGTCCCACACCGGCACTCCTCCGCCCCGGCGGCGTGCCGCGGCGAGCGCTGGAGGCCATCGTCGGCCCCCTCGGACAGGCGGCGACTCCGGCACCCGGCACCCTCAAGGCCCACTACGCCCCCCGAACCTCCCTCTTGCTGACCGACGACGTGGTGGGCGAGGTGGCCCGCCTGGAGGCCGTCGGCCGCAGCGTGGCGGTGCTCCCGGCCGGCCCAGGCCATGCCCAGCGTCTCTACGCCGAGCTTCGTCGTCTCGATGAGCTGGGTGTGGACCTGCTCGTGGCCGAGCGCTCCGACGACCTCGACATGCGCGAGGCCATCAACGATCGCCTCAGGCGAGCGGCAACCGGCAGCGGCGTGACCGAGTAGCGACGCTCAGCCCCGGTTCTTCGGCCTCCAGTCTGCGATGCGCAGCTTCCAGAGCCGGGCGATCTGGTCCGACTCTGGAGGCTCGTAGATCAAGCGCTCGGCGAGCGCCTCGGCCATCTCGGCCTGGACGTGCTCTCGGATCATGCGCAGCCCGCTGGTCTCGCGGTAGCCCAGCAGGAAAGGGTCGAGACCCCATGGGTTTGTCGCAAACAGACTCGCTCCGAGTTCGACGAAATCCGCGGTGCGAGGACCCCACGCACAACAGGTCCAGTCGACCACGCCGGTGATGCGCCAACCCTCGCGTAGATCCCTGACCCCGACGACATTTCCGAGGTGGTAGTCCATGTGTAGCAGACGTGCACGAGCGGGGTCGGCCCCCGGCAATGTGGGGATCCCAGACGTCGTATCTGCAGGTCGCTTGACCCTGTGAATGGTCGCCATCACACGTCCCATCTGCCAGCACAGCGTCTCGACGGAAGTACGCGACAACCCTCTCTCGATCAACTCCTGCTCGGGGGGACGCCCCGGAAGCAGCGGCTGCAGCGCGATGGGCGGCTCACCATCGAGGATCAGCGATGGCGTAGCGACGCCGATCCCACGAACAAGAGCGATGGCCTCCGCCTCGGCTTCCAGCGGCGACATCGTGCCTCCATCGGGCCAGTGCCGAGGCCGATAGCCCTGCGCAAGGGGCACCTTGGCCACCATGGCCCGGCCATCTTCGAGGAGCACCTTGCAGACATGGTGCTCGCGGCCACCCCAAGCAGCCTGAACAGAGCGCGCCCGGATGCCGTGACGTGCCAGCAGATCCCGAACTGCCGAGATTGCCGCACTCATCGCCACCCTCTCGTGTTCCACGCTTCACGGGTGTTCCACGGAGGCGCAGGCCGTGTTCGCAAGCCGACTTGGCAGTCACACCGTGTCGCCCTTTGCACGGAACCCTCCCCCCGACGTTCCTCACCCCGAACATCGGTTGTCCACCACTTTATCCACAGCCCACACAGCGGGCCTGAGCCGATCTCACCCGCCAAGGTCCTCGGTGAGAACGGCGGTTCCGATCCGTTCGCCCAACTCTCCGCGAACAGACTCCGACTCGTCCACAATTTTATCCACAACTCGTCGAACGCCCCGTGGAACACGTGCTTGTCGGGGTCTGGCTCGGCGAAACGGAGCAGCTGCGCCTCCCTCAGGCGAGCTTAGCCGACACCTCTTGTTCGTCTGGAGCGAGTGTCAAAGAGCTCCGAGGAACACAGCTCGGGAGGCCACTCACGGCAGCGGCACAGCCAGGGCCCATGGCTTACACTCCACCCGTGAGCGACATCACCAGCGCCATCGCCGGTCCGCGCAACCGCCAGATCCATCTGCGGCGCATCCAGCTGGCGTGTGTGTCCGGCGCAGAGGCCGGTCGTTCCTGGACGCTCGAGCAAGACGTGATCCGCATCGGAGCCCTGCCCAACGGCGAAGTGGTGCTCTCCGACATGACGGTCTCGCGGCGTCATGCCGAGGTCGTGCGCACCAAGGAGGGCATTCTCCTCCGCGACCTGGGCTCCACCAACGGCACCTTCCTGGGCCACGTGCGCATCAAGGAGGTCTTCCTGGCCCCCGAGACCCGCTTCAAGGTGGGCCGCACCGAGATGCTGTTCACCACCAAGGACGAAGTGTTCGAGGTGGCACCCAGTCGCGAGCAGCGCTTCGAGGGTTTGGTAGGCAGCAGCGTCGCCATGCGCGAGGTCTTCAGCATCCTCGAGCGGGTGGCGCCCACCAACCTCACGGTGCTGATCACGGGCGAGACCGGCACCGGCAAGGAGCTGGCCAGCCGCGCGGTCCACAACCGCAGCCGCCGAGCCGCCGGCAACTTCGTGGTCTTCGACTGCGGAGCCGCACCTGAGAACCTCGTGGAGAGCGAGCTCTTCGGCCACAAGCGTGGCGCCTTCACCGGGGCCGTCGAGGCACGACCGGGCGTCTTCGAGCAGGCGGATGGTGGCACCATCTTTCTCGACGAGATCGGCGAGCTACCGCTCGAGCTGCAGCCCAAGCTCCTGCGCGTCCTCGAGCAGCGCGAGGTCCGTCGGGTGGGCGACACCCGCACCAAGAACGTCAACGTACGCGTGGTCGCAGCCACCAACCGGGATCTACGCGAAGAGGTGGCCGCAGGTCGCTTCCGCGAGGACCTCTACTACCGCTTGGCGGTGGTGGAGGTGGCCCTGCCACCCATGCGCGATCGCCTGAGCGACATGTCCTTGCTCGTCGGCCACCTCCTGAAGCGCGCCGAGCACAATCAAGGCGTGCACTCCCTGTCCGACGACGTCATGGACACCTTCCAGAGCTACCACTGGCCCGGAAACGTGCGAGAGCTCAACAACGTGGTCGAGCGAGCACTGCCCTTCTGCGACGGCGACGTGGTCACCATGGATGCGCTGCCCGCCGCACTCCGGGCCGCCTCCGCCAACCGCCGCCCCCGCACGGCCACGCCCAACCTCGCTCAGCTCAAGGCGGTGGAGGCCAGCGCCGACGCCGACCGTCCCTTCAAGGACGCCAAGGACCAGCTCATCGAGGCCTTCGAGAGGCAGTACCTCATCGACCTGCTCGAGCGGCACGAGGGCAACGTCAGCAAGGCGGCACGCCAGGCGCGCATGGACCGAAAGTCCATCACCCGCCTCATGAAGAAGCACGGCATCACCCGCTGAGCGCCCCTCGCTGAGGCCGGTCAGCGCTTCCGTCGCAACAGTCGATCGCGGAACGTCTTCTCGGCCGGGCCGGTGACCACGACGTGGCCCCGCCGTTCGATGAGACGGCCCGCCCAGCGACGGATCTCCTCGGGCGCCAGCTGTCCACCGAGGTAGCCATCGCCCAGGCAGCTGGTCAGGCTCGCGCTCGGGTCTTCCAGTCGATTCCAGCGATCGATCAGCCCCACCGCGGGTGGGTCACGCCCATCGGTCTTCAGCGCGCGACAGAGCCGAAAGATCACCGAAGCCCGGCCCCGGCTCATGGCCAGCAGCACAGCAGCGGGACGGACCCGACGGACCACCCGCAGGAGCTCCTCACCCGGTTCGGGCACGAGCACCTCGTAGCGCTCGTGCAAGGCACTCACGGCCCGCAGGCGTCCCCGAGGGTCGTCGTCGACCACGACGATCAGTGGGCCCCGGCCGCTCACGGAAGCCCCAGGATGTCGCGAATCTCGGAGACCTCGACCGGGTTGCCGGTGAAGAGCTCGAAGGCGAGGGCTCCCTGGTGCATGAGCATGGCGTGTCCCTCGTGGAAGTGATGGCCCAGCGCCTCGCAGCGCGCACGCTGGGGAGGCGCCGCCATCCAGTAGTTGGCGTCGACCCAGTCGGCACCGCGGGACAGCACCGCAGCGTCCAGGGTGGCCACCAGAGACGCCGCAGGACCAGAGGTACAGTTCACCACGAGGTCGGCGCCTGCGGCGCCCTCAGCGAAGGCCTGGGGGCTCAGGGTCCATGCCCGCAGGGGCGCCCCGGCGACCTGACTCTGCAGGGCGGCGATGGCGGCCTCGGCACGCGAGAGCGTGCGGTTGAAGAAGCTCACTGCCGCCACCCCCCGATCGAGCAGCGCGCTGGCCACCGCACGGGCCGTACCTCCGGCGCCGAGGATGACGGCACGCCGTCCCCGCAAGCTCCCACCATCCGCCTCCAAGCTCCGCACGAGCCCCTCACCATCGGTGTTGTAGCCGGTGAGGGTGCCCTCCACCTGGATGACGGTGTTGACGGCGCCGGCCTCGGAGGCGGCGACGGTGACCCGGTCGAGATGGGGCAAGACCCGCTCCTTGAAGGGCACCGTGAGGTTGACGCCCACCAGGTCGAGCACCCGCACCGCCGAGGCCACCTCGTCGGCACGATCCGGGTGCACATCGAAGGCCACGTACACCGCATCGATGCCGGTGCGGCGGAAGAGCTCGTTGTACATCGCCGGCGACAACGAGTGCCGCACGGGATGGCCCACCAGACCAAACACGCGGGTGCGCGCTGAGATCACGCGCCCGCCAGCACCGTCTGGGCCCGATCGATGTCAGCGCGGATCTGGATCACGAGGGCCTCGGGCCCCGAGAATGTCTGCTCGGCCCGGAGGCGGGCCACGAAGGCGACGTCGAGCTGGTGGCCGTAGAGATCGCCACCCCCGTCGAGAAGGTGGACCTCGACCAGGCTCTGTCGCCCGTCGAAGGTGGGACGGGTGCCGAGGTTGGCCACGGCGTCCACCCACAAGCCACAGTCGACGCGGGCACGCACCGCGTAGACCCCCCGGGCCGGCAGGAGCTCGGCGTCGGTCTCGAGGTTGGCGGTGGGGAAGCCCATACGCCGACCCCGGCGGGCCCCCGCGACGACCGTGCCGCTGATGACATGGGGTCGACCCAGGAAGCGAGCGGCCTCGGCCACCGCGCCCTCCTCTACGAGTCGCCGGATGGCCGACGAGCTGACGGTGGCAGCGTCATCGCCCACTGTGAGCTGCCAGGCGCTGACCTGCGTGACCTCGACATCCGGCAGCAGGCGGCGAACGAGGTCGACGTCGCCGGCGCGGGCCCGGCCGAAGCGGAAGTCGTAGCCAACCAC
>JAERSX010000350.1 GCA_016845285.1 Deltaproteobacteria bacterium
GGGAGTGGGTCTACGACGACAACGTGACCTGGCTGTGGGGCTGGCGCGCCTGGATCCCGGGAGGTGGCTTCATGCGAAAATTGTGTTCACGATAAACAAATCAACCACAGCGCACCAACATGACCATGGAAGATGCATGCAACAAGGCCACAGCGTTTCTCCAAAAACATCTCGAAGAAAACGAGTGGTTCACTCCCGAAGACGACTTGGACGATGAAGACGCAGAGGGCACGGAGCTTTGGGTGCTCCAGCACGACCACTGCATCATCAAAGATGGCGGGATCCTGGCGATGTTCACTCATGGGCACATGGTTGTTCTAGATAGCCACGACCCGACCGCCTGTGCCCAACGGTGCATGGATGCGCTGAAGGCCGCTCACCCCGAGGTCTTCGAGTTCAACATCTCTCACGTCGTCTGGGAGGATGACGCCTAGTCTCGAGACTGGACGGTGGGCTGGACCTGACCAATCGTGCTCTGCGCTGCTGGGATGGCGCCGGCCCCCACACCCGCGTGAGTCCCGGAGTGTCGAGGAAGCCGGCCCCGTGCACCCACTTCCACGAGCCCAGCTCGGGCTCCGCCGCTTCGTGACGCAACCCAGGGCGAAGCGACATCCCGTCACACGGCGAAGGCGAGCTCGAGATCAGCCCGATTCTGGTCGCGCCACGAGCCGGCAGCGGCCAACGCGGCTTCGCAGAATGCTCGACGAACGGGGTCGTCCTGGGATGCGAGGTCGATCGCGGCATCCAGGAGGCGTTCGGGGTGGGATGCCCCCAGCGTCCGCCCCAACTGGCTCGCTCGATCGATCGACATCGGCGTGACCGACTCGGTCCGAACGGCATCCAGGGAACCGTCTGCGGCCAACGATGCCATCTGGTCGTGCGCCTCCTTTCCCTCCTGGGCGCACTCGCCCCAACCTTCTTCCGCCAGATCCCGCAAAACGGGGACCGACTCGATGGCCCACATGGTCTGGAGGCAACGGACCGCCCGAACATCGCGATGGACGGAGCTCCAGAGTTCGCGCACCGCCCACCAACGCCCCATACCCTCCAGGGCCCGGGCGGCGGCGTGATCGATCTCCGGAAGGGACACGTCCTTCAGTGCCTTCACGAAACGATCGACGCCGGCGCGGTCGTTTCCGACGAACGAGCCCAGAAAGACCGGAGCCCCGCCCAGGGCCCGCCGCACCGCCCAGGTGAGAAGGCGGGCGCCTTCTTCCCAGACGGATCGCAGCGGACTCAAGAGCAATCGTGCGGTCACGGAGTAGGGCGACGGTGCGACGAGCTCCGCCTGTTCGAAGCCTTCGAACATCCCCTGAAGCGCCCGGAAGACCGCGAAGCGCACCCGTTCGTGCTCGTCGTGGACCACGGGGAGCAGCAAACCGGGGATCTGCGCGGCGTCCCAGGGGTTGTCCGTATCCCCCAGCGCCTGCACGGCGGCCTCGCGAATGGACGTCTCGGGCCAGGAGCGCGCGATCTCACCCAGTTGGTCGAGCCACTTCGGCTTGGGGTTGTGTTCCCACAGGTACCGGAGCAGAGCGACTTTCGTCTCGTTCGGGGTGTAGCGCTCGACGATGGGGTTCAGCTCGACTGCGACCGTCGAAACCCTGTAGCGCATCAAGAGGTGGACCGCCCTGGGGTCGTTCACGCGCCGCCGAAGCTTGTCCATGACGGCATCGAGGGCAATCGCCTGCTCCTGCTCGTCGAGATGCTTCCAAGCGTCGTAGTCGTAGGCGGTTAGGGCGCCACGGCTTCCACCCGCGACGGTGCTCGCAAGGAATCGCTCGAGCTGCTTCTGGGACACTCAGCCGACCTCGATCTCGCCCGGGAACTCGGCGTGACGCTCGTGCAGCTTGTCGGTGTTGATCTGGCGGACCTCGATGATTGGATCGGTGTGCCGGCGGCCTCGGTACGGCTCTTCGTCCTGCCTACTACGAACCACCTGTCCGACGATCTTCCACTCCGGACCGAGCTTCTCGACGTGGAATTCCCAACTTGGGATCGCGGCTCTGTCCTTGGCTTTATCGGCGTTGGTCACGAACGTGTAGCGGTACCCGCCGCGGTGGGCGACTGCGAGAACGTACATTGGGGCGACCTTTTCGAGTTCCAGCGCCAACCACTCCAGCGTGTCCTCGTCGTCATCTTCATCGCGCTGTTGCAGGTTGCTACAGACGAGCTGTGGGCTCTCGACGCGCGCTGTGTACTGCTCGAGTGCCTTGGCATAGCTGGCGAAGTCGGGCGCTCCGTACATTGTGCGCAAGACCTCGCAGCGCAGCCTCAGGCTTTCTTCGAACCAAGCAAGCACGTCGTCCATTTCGACTCTCCGATTGTGGGTAGGAAATGCCTAATTGCTCCGTGCCTGGTCTGGGGTCGAGCCGCGGGGATTGCACGAGTGCAGTGGCTCCCCTCGGTCAAGCCTGACTGACAGGGAGACTGATGGTGAAGATGGTCTGACCCGGCTTGGAGGAGAAGGTGAGGCTTCCACCATGTGCGTGGACGATCCGCCGTGAGATCTCCAGGCCAAGCCCGATGCCGTTGTCACCCTTGGTGGTGAAGAGTGACTCGAAGATCTTCTCCCCGATCTCGGTTGGGATTCCCTTTCCGTTGTCTTCCACCTCGATGCAGGCGAGGTCCCCGCGCTGTCGAACTCGAAGCCTGACCTGAGGTGAGTCACTTGTTGCTTCGGCAGCATTTCGTAGGAGGTTGATCAAGACCTGCCGGATTCGATCTTCGTCGATATCGACGATGAGTTGATCTTCGGCCTCGATCAGGAAGTCTATCTGTTGAAAGACAACGTCACACCGGACGAACCTGGCAACCTTCTCCGCAATTGTAGACAGGTCCGATGGATGGAATTGGTAGGTGCTCTCGTCACCTCGTGCGAAGCGTCGGATCTCATCGACAAGCTCCAGGATGCGGTTGCGGGCCTCGAGCACCAGCTCTGACATCTCTTGGGCGTCTGCATCCTCTGGATAGTTCGAGGCCACCATGTCTGCGAGCATCAGGGGGCTGAGGTGGTTCTTGACCTCATGCATGATGCCGCTCGAGAGTCGTCCGATTGCGGCCATCTTCTCCGACTGGATCAGCTGTGCTTGTGCGTTGATCAGCTCTTGTTGAGCTGCTTGTAGCTGAGCAATGTGGTCTTCTCTCTGTTGGGCCAGCTCGATGTTCTGCAGAGCGGGCCCGACCATGGATGCGACCACACACAGCAGGTCCAGGTGGATCTCTGTGTAGCTTCCAATACCCGCGTCATTGCATGCGGCGATGAGCCCCAGGACACGCTGCCCGACGAGGATTGGGACCGCGATGAGCGAGCGAAGGGCTCCGGAGTGGAGGGACTCTGATGTGGAAAATCGGGCGTCTGCCAGCGTGTCTGAGATGATGACGCCACAGCGTTGCTGCATGACGTAGTCAGTGACGGCCTTGCTCAGCTCGAAGCCATCTTCCTCGGCGTTCGGAGACGGGCGGTCTGCGTGGACCACTGCTCTTGGTACGAGGGCCAGGCTGTCATCTCGAAGCGCGACATACGCCAGGTTTCCCCCGGTGATGCCCAAGAGCAGGCTCATCACCTGGCTCAGCAGTTCGTCTTGGTCCTGTTCACGCTGGAGGGTCTGGCTGATCTCGAAGAGGCCGGCGAAATGACGAATGTACCGGCCCAGCTGAGTGAGCCGTTGGTCGTTGCCCGGCTCGTCACGAAGAGACGGGATGCCAAGAGAGTCGATGTACTCATCCGAGCTCATGGCGTTCAGATACGGAAGCGATACGGTGTTCGCTTCTTTGACGAGCTCAGCGCCCTCCAGCACGGCTGGCGAGGCTGGGTCTGAAGCGGCGGTTTTTGGGGGTTGGGGTGTGGCTATTTCAAACTCGCTGTCCCCGATTCGAATTCGCGACCCAGTGTGGAGAATCGATCGAATGATCCGCTCGCCGTCAACATATGTGCCGTTGTGGCTGTTCAAGTCTTGGACGATCAGGTTGCCGATCTGATCGATGAAAAACTTGCAATGCCGTCGGCTGATGTTCCTGCCACTCAAGACGACGTCACAGTCTGCCGCACGCCCGAGCGCGACCGAGGAGCTGCCCTCTGTGATCTCGGTCTCGCTCGAAGAAGACAGGCCTCGAAGTGTGTACGAGGTCTTCTTGGACTGAGTATGGCTCATGTGACCAATTGCTTTGTGCGAGTAGAGATTCGAGCACAGTCGATGCGCAAGATTAGCAGGTTTGGCCCAGTGCGTCCCGGCCGCGCGGCTACGACTCTGGGCTGTTCCTCGTGCTCCCGAATGCCGTCGACCCCACGTTCGGGTCGGGCCGACCAGCCTCCCGGTTCCTACATCTGACTCCCCAGCCAGATGTGTCCCTGGTTGTCCTCCCAGGATCCCGAGAACACATCCAGCTGTCCATCCCCGTCCACATCTCCGGTGGCCAATGTGTTGCCGATGCCCCCACCGTTGGAGCCGGAGCTGAAGTTCTGGTCGGCGGTGTCGATGTCTACCGCCCCAGACAGTGGGCCGAGCTGCACGCCGATGTGACCGTTTCCATTGCCACCTGTGCTCGAGTCCCGTGAGCCCACGAGCAGATCTCCCAGACCGTCAGCGTCGAGATCGTCGATGAGGATGTCCGAGAAGCTCCTCCCCACCATCTCCTCTGCGTCGTTTCCGCTCATGGTGAACACCGCGTCGGCCTCGGAATTCAGGGCACTGATCGGACCGCTGAAGGCGTAGACCCGTCCCCCGTAGTGGGCGACTGAGCTGTAGTAGGGAGCTCCCGCTGCAAGGTCGATGACCCCGTCCCCGTCGAAGTCTCCGGCGGCGATCTCATCTCCGAAGCGTCCCGCCGTCGAGGTCAGGTTGAGGTCGGCATCAGCGGTGGTGAGGGACCCGGTGATGGGCCCCAGAAAGACGAAGACCTGGCCCAGCTCTCCGCTGCCGAGCAGCAGGTCCCCCACGCCGTCGCCGTTGATGTCCACGTCGCC
>JAERSX010000351.1 GCA_016845285.1 Deltaproteobacteria bacterium
CCGGTGCACCAGGCATTGCCCGTGACCAGGAGCACCACACTGTCGAGCCAGGCTTCGATCTCGTCGGGTGTCGCATCGCGGTGTGGATCTTTGGCATCGGCGTCATGAGCCCATGCCGGCCCCCCCGTCAGGACCGCGAGCAAGAGCAACACCAGGAGCTGCACCAGGGGCCGGGTCGAGAGGTTCACAGCAGCTCCTGGCGTCGGGGCCGGGGCCTCTTGGCCTCAACCACGGCGCGGCATAGCCTACGCTCAACATCACCATGATCCGCTTCACCGTCCCGCTCCTGACCCTCGTGCTCGCCACCGCGTGTGATGAACAAGAGGCTCCGCCACCCGCGCCAGAGCCCGCACAAGACCCCATCGAGGCCGACCCCATCGAGGAGATCGACCCCACCGCCGACATGAAGGACGCCCTCCTCGTGGAAGCCAGTGGCCCCTTGATGGCATCCGTGGAGCCTGTGGAAGCCGGTGTGCGCATGGCCGCGCGCCACATCTTGATCTCGTACCACGAGGCGCCCGGGGCCACAGGCCGATCGCTGTCGACCCACACCGATGCCCGAGCCGAGGCCGAACGCCTGCACGCCGCCATCGTCGCGGGCTCCGAAGACTTCATCGAGGTGGCCAAGACCCGCTCTTCGGACGGCTCGGCGAGCATGGGCGGCATGCTCGGCGCGTTCGACAGTGGGGTCATGCACCCCGCCTTCGAGCGCGCCATCCTGGAGCTGAAGCCAGGAGAGATCGGTGGACCGGTGGAGACACCCTTCGGCTTCCACATCATCCGACGCGAGGCGCTGCTGGAGTACGGCTTCGCCCACGTGCTCGTCCAGTGGGATGGCGGTCGCTACTCCAAGGCCACCCGCACCAAGGAAGAGGCCGCCGCCCGGGCCGACGAGGCCCTGGCCGCACTCCTCGACGGCACACCCCTCGGCGAGGTCGCCCGAACCTACAGTGACGGGCCCAGCGCCATGTACGACGGATCGCTCGGCGTCTTGCAGCGAGGTCAGCTCGCGCCGCCCTTCGACGACGTGGCCTTCGCGCTGAAGGTGGGCCAGACCAGCCCGGTGGTGGAGACCCCGCTCGGCTTCCACCTCATCGTGCGCACGCAGTAGGACAGCGCCTGCATGGGTGCTCAGCCGCAGATGTCGGCCGGCACGTAGGTGATGTCGATCTCCGAGCCACTCGATGGCCAGGCATCGTCGTCGAAGACCACCGCGTTCTCGTCGGCGTCGTAGGTCCAGGTGCTCACCTCGACCTCGTCGACCAGCACCACGATGGTGTCGGGCTCCGGCTCATAGGTGAGGGGCCAGGTCCCCGTGGGCTCCTGGCTCACCAGCGAGGTGAACTCCTCGAGGTAGTCCGCCCACTCGTCCTCGCAGATGCTGAGGAACATGCCGCCGGTGGCCAGCGCAGCCTCGACGTAGCCGGTGCCCGGCTCCGCGCTCGTGCAGCCGTCAGGGAGGTCACCCACGATGGCCGCGATGATCGCGCCGTTGGCGTGGCTCATGATCGTGCTGAGGTGAGTCTCCCATCCGTTGGGGGACTGATCGGGCTCGTCGCTCACGAAGACCACAGCGGTTCGCGCGTCTTCGCGAAGGAAGTCGTCGTTGCACTCACCAGCCTCGGTGGCCTCCATGGCGGCCTCCATGACCGCCAGGCCCTTCTCGGTCGAGCTGTCGAAGGGCCCCTGGAGCATGCCACTGAAGTCGTTGGCGGTGCCTCCCTCGTCTCGTGAGATGACGGCATTGGTGCAGCCATGTGAGCGGGTCACCACACCCAACTTCCAGTCGAGATCGAGCTCCACGAGGTGGTCCATGAAGGCCTGGGCCTGCTCGCCCAGCTTGCGCCGGTTGTCTTCCATCGAGCCCGACTGGTCGATGTAGAAGATGAAGTCGACCATGTCCCATGGCCCAGCGGGCTGCCGGAAGCGCTCCTCGACGAGGCTGGCCTCGCTGCCATCACCGCTGACCGCCGTCTGGCGCTGGCCGGCCGGCTCGTCGCTCGAGGTCCACAGTGCCGCGGTGTCGGTGACGAAGTCGACTGGGGCGTAGGTGAGCTCCACGTCGACGGACTCGTCCAGATCGAGCACCATGGGCAGGTCGAGCTCGGTGTCCAGGCTGTAGCGCTCGCCCTGGAGCACCAGGCTGTCGAGGCTGAGCTCAGCGGTGCCCACATTTCGCAGCGTGACGGTCTGGGACTCGGTGCAGCTCACCAACACATCGCCGAAGTCGACGGGGTCGGGGTCGACCTCGAGCTTGGGGAACAGGCCCGCACCAACCAGGGACAGGCCCTCGACGGTCTGGGGCAGGTCCTCGCTCGTGAACGACCAGGTGGCGAGATCGCTCGTGTCCGAGGGAGTGAAGCTCACCTCGATGTCCACCGACTCACCGGCCCCCAGCTCGACACCCTCGATGGCGTCGAAGGTGCTGAAGGCACCACTCCCCACGCGGCTGGGCGAGCCGAGGGTGAGCCCTGCGTTGCCCGGGTTGCTCAGAGAGAAGGTGCCCGTGGCAGTGCCACCCCAGGCCACCTCGCCGAGATCGAGCTGCGCGGGCTCGACCACCAGCTGGGGCGTGGCATCGTTCGGATCGGTGAGCTTGTCGACACCGTAGTCGGGGCCAGTGCACCCCACGAGGCCCAAAGCGCCCGCGACCATCCACACATTCCGCATCGAATCCCCTTGACCCTGACCCGCAAGGCAAGGATGCCACGGCAAGCCGTCGGTCGCTGACACTCAGTCGTCCAGAGACGCCTGGATGGCCGCGCGAATGGCGCTGTCTTCAGCGGGGGTGACCTTGTCGACGTCCACCACCATGTCGCGACCGATGACGACGATCGCCGGGTAGGCTTCGCCCTCGGGCACCACCTCATAGCTGAAGCCGTCGATGTCGCTGAGGATCGGACCGCTCACGCCCCAGTCTTCGCCCCACCCCACGAGGTCCTCGGTGGTGGGGATGTCGCCCGCGTCGTTCTGCGGCAGCAGCGTCAGGTAGATGAAGTCGTCCTCACCGAAGTGCTCCTGCACCTCGCCGACCTCGGG
>JAERSX010000352.1 GCA_016845285.1 Deltaproteobacteria bacterium
GGACCTTCGCAGTCGCGTTGGCGTGGGACTCGACACCGAGCTTGGCCAGGTCCCGACGTTGTCGGTCCGCTTTGGTCTGCCCACTCCCGATCCAGCCATCAACATCCAGGCTGAGGGAGACTTCGGTGTGGACATCAGAGACGGGCAAGCCGACCGTTTCTTCGGCGGAGGGCGCCTCCTGTATGGCATCGTGGCCGAGGACAACCTGAACCTCTACGCCACCGCCGGCGCCGGCGTCATCGGTGGCTCCAACACCACCACCGTGCGCCTGCAGCCCGGAATGGCGGTCGACGTCTTCCTCTTCGGCCTCGAGAACCTCGGACTCACTGCGAGCTGGGGCATGAACCTCGACCTGGGCGACGCGGCCGGCGTCAGCACCACCGGCGCTGTCGCCGCAGGCGTGCACTACTGGTTCTGATGACTCGCTGATGTTGCGTCGCCTGACCCAAGCCGCACTGCTGATGGCTGCCCTGGGCAGCGCACCCGTGCATGCCGCCGCCTACGATCCCGAGCTGACGTGGCGCACGCTCCAGACCGAGCACTTCAACCTCACCTTCCACGGCGGGGAGGAGGCGCTCGCAGAAGAGGTTGCACACATCTGCGAAGACGTCTGGCGCCGCATGAGCGAGGAGCTGGCGTACTCCCCACGGCGTCGCACCGAGGTGGTGATCGTCGACAACACCGACAGCGCAAATGGCTATGCCATGACGCTACCGGTCAACACCATCGTCATCTTCGTCACCGCGCCCACCGGCGACTCCACGCTCTCGCTCTACGAGAACTGGAGCGACGCGATCATGACGCACGAGTACACCCACATCCTCCACATCGACACGGTCGAGGGCCTGCCTCGACTGCTGCGGATGGTGCTGGGACGCATCGTGTCGGTGAACAATGTGTCGCCCGGCTGGGTTGTCGAGGGGCAGGCCACGTTCCAGGAGACCCGCCACACCAACGGGGGCCGTGGCCGTAGCAACATCGCCGACATGATCAAGCGCATGGCGGTGTTGGAGGACGACTTCCCTCCCCTGGGAAACATGGACGGCTACCAGGTGGCTCCCCCTGGCGGCAACCTGCGGTACCTCTTCGGTCAGGACTTCGCCCAGTTCGTGTCCGACACAGCTGGGCGAGACGTGTGGACCGACTTCATCCACACCTATGGCGGCTGGGTTCCCTACCTGCTGCCCGGAAAGCGCGTCTTCGGCGAGCCCATCCTGAAGCTCTACGAAGACTGGAAGGCACACCTGGAGACCCGCTACGCGGTCCAGCAAGCCGAGGTCGCTCGCCTCGGCCTCACCGAGTTCGAGCTCCTGAGCGACGGCGAAGATCAATGCTCTGGTCCCACCTACAGCCCCGACGGTGCCCACATCGTGTGGAGCTGCAGCGACAAGGCCAACGGGTCGGGTATCTACTTGGCCGACGGAGACGGCCAGAACCCCGAGGTCGAGGTCAAGGGTGGCTACGCCAGCGACTTCGCCTGGCGCCCAGACAGCGACGCCTTCGCGTTCTCGTCGCTCCACACGGTGAATCGCTTCAACGCCTACGCTGACGCCTACCTCCAGGTGCTGGGAGGCGCAGCTGAGCCTCTGACACGCGGAAAACGTGCCCGAGACCCGGCCTTCTCCCCTGATGGAGAGCAGCTCATCGTCGTCACGAATGAGGTTCAGAACAACCAGCTCGCGCGGCTGACCGTCGACCGAACGCTGAAGACGCTCACCGAGTACGACGACCACACCCAGATCGACTCGCCGCGTTGGTCCCCTGACGGCAGCGCCATCGCGGTCAGCATGTGGCAGAGCGGCCAGCGCGATCTCTGGCTCTTCAGCCCCGAGGGCGAGCCCGTGCGACGCCTGACGGCCGATCTGGCCACCGACCTCGATCCCGCCTGGTCGACCGACGGCCGGACCCTCTACTTCAGCTCCGATCGCACCGGCATCCACAACATCTACAGCATCGACCTGGAGACCGAGACGCTGCGCCAGATCACCAACGTGTTGGGGGGGGCCTTCCACCCCTCGGCCAGCCCAGACGGCGAGCACCTGGTCTACGCATCGTTCAGCCACAACGGCACCGACATCGCCCGCATGGCGCTCGACGCCGACACCGGCTGGCCTCGAGGCACCCTGCCCCAGCCGCTCACCGCCGCCGCAGCCCTGTCGGACTTCCTCCCCGCCACACCCATCCCGCTGGCTGAGCCCTGGGAGCCGGAAGCCACCGCGGACGACGAGGCCGAACCGGGCGCCGAGGAGAACAAGAAGCGCCGCAAGGACAGGGTGCGTCCGCCCACCGAGGTCCACCAACAGCTCACCGAGGCGGAGCCCTTCCCTGGGCTGCACGGTCTCGGTGGCCCCATCGTGGCCCTTCCCCGCAACATCGGCGCTCTGGGCCTGCCTGGCGAGGACGTCTCCCCTCGCGGCGAATTCGATCGGCCACAGGAGGCGTTCGAGGAGGACGATGTCGCCGAGGTGGAGCTGGAGGAGCGTGCAGAAGAGGACTTCGACTTCTCCTTCCCCGTGGGCCGCTACAACCCACTCCCCACGCTGCTGCCCCCACGCTACGTCCTGCCCCTGCTCTACCAGACCTCCTACGGGCTGATGGGCACCCTGAACGCCGGTGGCGTGGACACGCTGCGGCGCTACGCCTATTCGGGCTTCGTCTCGTTCCGCACCGACAGCCGATACGTAGGCTGGGGCGCCAGCTTCGTGCTGAACCGATGGATCCCCATCTACAGCGCTGGTGCCTACAGCTACACCGTGCCCTACGGCGACATCTACGAATACGAAGGGCCCCCAGCGGAAGGCGGGGCCTGGGTCCCATCCATCGAGAGCAACCAGACCCGCTATTGGGACCGTCGCACCCGGGCCTACGTGCAGGTCAGCCACGGCCTCAGCGAGCGACGCTCGATCTTCG
>JAERSX010000353.1 GCA_016845285.1 Deltaproteobacteria bacterium
CTGCTGGCGGCCCTGGCCGGTGGCCAGACGGTCGCCGAGGCCAGTGAGACCACCCTCGCCCACGGCATCGACCGCTGGACATTCCGACACGTGGCCGACGAGTGGCTCCAGATCGCGGCCTGGCGAGGCTTGCTCGAGGGGGACGCCCGGGCCTCCTAGCCGAGGCGCGCCAAGAGCTTCTGCCGGTTCCTGGCACCCCGACGGCGCATCAGCGGCTTGAGCATGCGACGGAGAGCCGGGAAGAGGTAGCCGATGGTGGCGAGGCGGGCGCCCTCCGGCGGCCAGGCACGCTCCGGCAGGCCGTCCAGCGCGCAGTCGAGCACCATGTCGGCGACGTCGGCCGGTGTACACATCCGCTGTGACAGGGTGATGTCGGTCACCGTCGAGAGGTCGTCGAGGATGAAGGAAGTCTCGATGGGACCGGGACTCACGCAGCTCACACGCACACCGCTCTCCCGTAGCTCCTCGTGCAGGGCGAAGGTGAAGGCGCGCAGGCCGAACTTGGTGGCCGAGTAGGCCGCCGAGCCATCCAAGGGGACCTTGCCCGCCAGGCTGGCGATGTTGACGATGAAGCCGCGGGTCTCCAGCAGGTGGGGCAACACGACCCGACTCAGCACCAGCGGGGCCCTCAGGTTGACGTCGACCATGATCCCCAGCTCGGCTGCGGTGCGCTCGGTGACGGGTCCACGGAAGTGGGCACCGGCATTGTTCACGAGCCCATCCAGGCGACCGTAACGCTCGATGACATCGGAGATCACCGCGCCCATGGCAGCCGAATCGGACACGTCAGCGGGCGCGATGTGCACACGCTCGCCAGCCCCCACGGCCTCAGCCGCCGCCTCCAGAGGCCCGAGACGGCGGGCGTTGAGCACCACCGTGGCTCCTTCGGCCAGGAGCGCCTCGGCACACGCCCGACCCACCCCGAGCGAGGCTCCAGTGACCAGCACGACCTGCTCCTCGAAACGCATCGATGCCACGCCCACCTCCGGCCCCACGATACGGTGAGGCGATGTCCTCCCCCCGGTATGGCGAGTCCACCCCCAACAGCGACCTCCCCGTACGCCAGCGCGTGGGGCGACTGCTCGACTATGTCGGACAGATCGGACTCCCCCTCGGGATCGGAGTGGGCGTCGGATACTTCGTCTCGGATCGGGGCATTCCGCTCTACCCCCACATCGTCGAGGCGATGCTCGGGCTGGGCATCAGCTCCTTGCTCTTCATGGCGGGTGGCCGCTTCCTTCGGGGCAAGGCCTACGCCGTCACCGAGCGCGGCACGCAGCTCCGCAAGCGTGTGGTGGCCGCCGTGGTGCTGGCCTTGGCCCTGCTGGCCGGTCGGCTGGCCTTCGAGGAGGCCCAGGAGCTCACCCCACTCACGGCCATGAGCCAGGCCGAGTTCGACCGCGCCTTCGAGTCGGACGCCCAGCGCTACCGCGATCTGGACGACACACTGGGTGGCCTGCTGACCGATCTCGAGGGGTCAACATGGGCCACGACCACCGACACCGAGGTGATCCTCAGCGCCGACCAAGAGGTGGTGCTCCGCGACCAATGGGGGTCTGTCTGGGCCCACCTCCTGGCCCTCGACCAGCTCCGGGTGGCCTACGAAGACTGGTGGCGCTTCGATCCCTCTCGCTTCGCCCGAGACCGTCACCTGCGGGCCTTCCTGCTCAGCGGCGCCGCCGAGCTGACGCTCGTCGAGGCGAGCATGCGTGTCAGCCTGGTCGCCGCCGAGCGTCGCAATGTGCGCACCTTCCTCGACAGTCCCCACGAGGGCCGGGGCTTGCCGCCCGCGAGCTTCTCGCGCATGCGACGGGAGCTCCAAGGCAACCGTGATCTCGCCCGTGTGGCCGCGGTCGAGCGCTACATGGACCTGCTCCGCCACGGCTTCCAGGGACGCACCGAGGCCGGCACCCTGGGCGCAGGCTGGCTCTGGGACCGAAGCGTGACCCACCTCTCCGCCATCGAGGCCATGAACCCCCTCGACCGGGTCGCACTCCAGGCTGGCAGCACCGTGCAGCCCCTGCGCAAGGGCCTTCGACGGGCGCTCTACCCAGCCCAGAAGGGCTTCGCCGAGTCCATGGGCGACACCCGCACCCGACGACCCGGGAAGTACCTCATCACCGACGTCCAGGTCTCCGAGATGCGCCCCGCCCTGCGTCCGGGTGACATCGCCATGTCACGCAAGAACTGGTACCTCAGCAACCTGGGTCTGCCGGGGTTCTGGCCGCACGCCATCCTGGTCCTCGGACCGCCCGAGACCCTTGTGGCCTACTTCGACGACCCCGACGTCACGGCCTGGGTGACCGAACAGGCGGGGACACCCATGCGCTTCGACGCCTGGCTGGCCCTTCGGTACCCCGACGCCTGGCGTCGCTACTCCGCCGGGGAGCAGGACGGTGATCACCACGTGAACTACGAGGTCCTCGAAGCCATCAGCGAGGGCGTGGTCTTCAACACCTGGTCCCACGCAGCCGGCGACTACCTCGCGGTGGTGCGGCCACGGCTGAGCAAGGTGGCGAAGGCTCAGGCCATCGCGTCGGCCTTCGGCGAGCTCGGCAAGCCCTACGACTTCAACTTCGACTTCGCCT
This sequence comes from Deltaproteobacteria bacterium, assembly GCA_016845285.1. Classification (GTDB taxonomy): domain Bacteria; phylum Myxococcota_A; class UBA796; order UBA796; family UBA2385; genus BH17. The sequence goes on from JAERSX010000353.1 coordinate 2,589, forward strand.
CGGATCACACCCTGGTCTGCACGGAGCTTGTGTGGCGGGCGTACCGCCCAGCCGAAGGAAAGGATGGGCTGGACATCCCCCTGGTGACGGTGGCGGGCCGGCCGACCTTGCCTGCCAACGAGCTGGCGCGGCTCTACGCAGCGCAGTGGGAGACCGAGGACGGAGGTGAAAACCAACTCGACTTCGTCTGGTTCTGGGACACCAGCGAGGCCGACCAGCGTGCGTACCTCGGCGACGAGGCCGCCTTCCGAGCGAGCCACGCACGACCACAGTGGGACACAGCCCAGAAATGAACCACGGCCTGGAGCGACCTTGAGCATCCTCGACACCTCGGCCACGCTCGTCGGCCGAAGCCTGCCCTGGCTCCCGGGTCCGGTGCTCCGTCTGCTGGGGGGACAGCCCCGCGTCAACGACCGCGGCACCACCTTCTCTCCCCAGCTGCAGGTCGCCATCAAGAGCAGCCAGCGGATGGGCACCACCCTGCGGCCCGGCGACCCCGAGGACGTGCGCGCGACCTTCAAGCGCTCGGCCGCCATGGGCCACCGCCCGCGACTCGAGCCCGCCCACGTCGAAGACGTGGAGCTCGGCCCCGGCCTGCCGGCCCGGCTGTACCGCACCGAGGGACCCGCGCCCTTGCTCGTGTGGTTCCACGGCGGCGGCTACGTCGTGGGCGACCTCGACACCACCGATCCCTTCTGCCGACGAGCCTGCGTGAGTGCAGGTGTCCACGTGCTCTCGGTGGACTACCGCCTGGCTCCAGAGCATCCCTTCCCCGCCGCCGTGGAAGAC
>JAERSX010000354.1 GCA_016845285.1 Deltaproteobacteria bacterium
GGTGCGTGCCACGCCGGCCATGATGCCGTTGATGGTGGCGCCGTACGGGGTGAGCTCGAAGCTCAGCTGACGCACATGAGCCTCGAGGGCAGCCTTGGCGGCACCGACGGGGCCGTACTCGGGCCAGGCCACGTGGCTGCCGGAGCTGGACATGGCGTAGAGGCGGCTGCCGTGGCCCAACAGGCCCTGGGCCAGCAGATCCTGCACCCAGTAGACCAGCGTGTGGGCCATGACGTGGGTGGTCATGTCGAGCTGCCGCTGGGAGACACCGCCTGCGCGTTGACCGGGTGTGGGCACCAGCGGCTTGAGGGTGCCGAAGGCCAGTGAGTGGAGAAAGACGTCGATCTGCTCGCCATCTCCGAGCAGCTCAGCCAGGTTGGCCACTCGTGCACTGCGGGTGGACTCGTCGGCGGCGTTCTCGTTGAAGAAGTGGACCGGTACGTCGAAGGCCGCCAGCTCAGCAGCGAGGGCGGTCGCAGCGGGCTGTGTGGAGCGGCGATCGAGGTGCAGGCCCAGGATGCCCAGACCCTTGCGGGCGAGCACACGGGCCGTGGCCGCGCCGAAACCGGAGGACACCCCGAGGATGAGGGCCCAGCGCTGGGTCATGTGGGCCGTCCCGATGTCACTGGGCCTCGCCACCCGCAGGGGCGTCACCGCCTGCGGGTGCGGCGCCGCCTGCGGGAGCAGCACCGGGCTCGGGCACCTCGAGGGTGGCTCCACCGCTGCCGGAGCTGATGGTGGCCCCGGCCTTGAGCTCGTCGAAGTATTCGTCGCGGAGCTTGGTCTTCAGCTCGTTCTCGAGCTCGTCGCGCACCTCCGCGAGGGGGATGCCATCGCGCTTGTCTTCGACGTAGAAGAAGACCTGGCCCGCACCGGCGGGCAGAGGGCCCACGACGGCACCCTTCTCGGCGCCGAACACCGCGGGGCGGAAGATCTCGGCGATGTCGCGCTCGGACATCCAGCCCAGATCGCCCCCCTTCTTCGAGGTGTTGGGATCCTTCGACACCTGCGCGGCGACGGTGCCGAACTCCTCGCCGGCGGCCAGACGGGTGGTGACCGTGGCGCTCTCCTCGTCGGTCTCGACGGCGATGACCCGAACCTTGGCCTGGGCCCGCTTGTACTTGACGGCGCGCTCGTCGTAGGCGGCCTGCAGGGCCTCGTCCGTCAGTCGCTCGGTGAGCGCGGCGTCGAGGGCCTTGTCGGCGAGGACGGTCCGGGCCGTCATGGCGAGGAGCTTCTGCACCTCGGGGTCGGTGTGGAGGTTCCGGGTCAGGGCATCACGGTAGAGCAGGTCGCCGATGACGAGCTGCTCGTCGAGCCGATCGAGCTGTCCCGTCTGCTCGAGCTGGGTGCGCATCTGCTCGGGCATCTGCTTGAGCAGCGTGTCGCGCATGTCGGTGGTGATGGGGTTGCCGTTGACGGTGGTGAGCACCGTGTCGGCGGGGGCGACGGGGTAGTCGCCGGGAGTCGGCGGCGGGGCTTGCTCACAGGCCACCAGCGCGGCGGGCAGAGCGAGCGACAGAGGCAGCAAGTAGCGGATGAGCGAGCGCAAGGAGACCTCGGAAGCGAAGGGTCGGGGCACGTATCGTCTGTCTCCGAGAGCGGCCATGGCCGTCGCGGGGGTGCCCTGCGGCGGGTATGACATGGGCCATGCAGCCTCACCGTCTCGACTTTCGCGATCACCGCCGCTCCCTGCGAGACAACCGCTATGTCTACGCGGTGGTGTCCCGGCGGGCACGCGGACTCAGCATCGGCATCAACCTGAACCCAGACAAGGTCTGCAACTTCGACTGCCCCTACTGCCAGGTCGACCGGACGGTGCCCGGGGGTCCGCGGGATGTCGACCTCGGGGTGCTGGAGTCCGAGCTCGACGATCTCCTGGCCCGGGTGAACGACGGCTCGCTCTGGGAGGAGGCCCCCTTCGACACGGCCGCCCCCGCCATGCGCGTGGTGCGTGACGTGGCCATCGCCGGCGACGGTGAGCCCACGAGCTGCACCGTGTTCGACGAGGCAGTGGACGTCATCGGCCGGGTGCGCGCGGCCCATGGTCTCGACGACGTGGCGCTGACCCTGCTCACCAACGCCACCCTCTTCCATCGCCCGAGGGTGACGGCAGGGCTGTCACGGTTCGCGGCGCTCGGTGGTGTTGTCTGGGCCAAGCTCGACGCGGGCACGCAGGGCTACTTCGAGGAGGTCGACGGCACCCGTCTGCCCCTGCGGCGGGTGGTGGACAACATCGTGGCAGAGGGGCGGAAGCAACCGCTGGTGCTGCAGTGCCTGTTCATGACCCTGGACGGCGAAGGCCCCGATGATGACGAGCTCGACGCCTGGCAGGGGCGTCTCCGGGAGATCCTGGCGGCTGGGGCTCGGATCGCGCTCGTACAGGTCTACAGCATCGCCCGGCGGCCGGCGCAGGCCCGGGTGGGTGTGCTTCCGGTGGCGCGGCTGGAAGAGATCGGCCTGCGGGCCCGGGAGCTGGGCTTGGAGACGGTGGTGGTGCCGGGAGTGGGTTGAGGGCGCCCCGAGCGAGCCTCGGAAGAGTTCCTCGCGATTGGTTCAGCGCTGCATCGAATGAACAGGCGCCCCCTGCGTCCCCAACTCGTCGCGGCGCTACGCTGCGTGCCTTGTTTGGTGCTCCATCAGCGTCCTTTGATGCCTGTTTAGAGGTTTATATGCCGCGTATCGCCACACTCGCCCTTCCGGCCCTGCTCCTCGGCTGCCACGCCAAGTTCAAGAAGAACGCGCCGCTGATCGACCAGGTGCGCGTCGAGGCGCTCACGGTGGGTGGGCCCAATGTCGAGCTCGGCAAGGTCTACGTCGACGCCGAGGAGGCCGGTGGTCTGGCCGCTCTCGCGGGTGTGGCGGTGAACATCGCCCAGGAGATCAAGGAGGTGAACCAGGAGGTGCGCATCGCAGGCGCAGTCAACACGGGTGACATCCAGGACGGCCTGGAGAGCGGACTCGTCGAGGCGCTGGGGGAGGGGCCGCCCTTCGCCAGCACCGAGGACAGCGCTCACGGTGACCTGTTGCAGCTGGAGATCATGGAGTACGGCGTGTACGTGCCCTATCTGGGCGCCCAGGCGAGCTTCACCTTCGACGCCCGCGCCCGCATCTACAGGGGCGACGGCGACCGGGTCTACAAGAAGCGGATGACGTGCACGGGCTCGCTCGGCGACCCCAACACGGTGGCCGTGGTCTTCGGCACGGTCAACAACGTCAAGGCGCTCAAGGAGATGAGCGACGCCGAGCTCAACGAGGCCTTCATCGGCATGGCCCGGTACTGCGGCGAGCGCTTCGTGCTGAAGATGCGCAAGCACGCCGGATAGCCCCCTTTAGAGGGACAAGGCTCAGCTGCACATCGCGATGAGCTTGTCGATGGTGCGGAGGTTGCGGCCGGTGCCGGTCACAGCGAGCTGGCGCTCGATCCAGGGCAGGGTGATCTTCGATCGTCCCGAGCCCCCCAGGTAGTGGATGTGCATCTCGGCCCCGATGACCTCGAAGACGCCGGGTGGCGAGCGCTCGGGGTCGAGGGCGACGACCCGGCTCGCCTGGGGGGTGTCGGACAGGAAGACGATGTGGACGAACTTGGGGTCGTGCTCGGCGTAGGGACTGGCCGCGCGCGCCTCGATCAGCTCGTGGGGGCGCCGGACCACGACGGGGACCGTGAGCCCGAAGCGATCGAGGATGGCGAGGCGAAGGGCGTCTGCGGCGGCGGCGGGTGCCAGATCGGTGGTGAAGACCACGTTGCCGCTCTGGATGTAGGTGCGGGTGCCCGCGAAGCCGATGTCGGCACAGAGCGCCCGCAGCTTGGCCATGGGCAGCTTGTTGCGGCCGCCCACGTTGATGCCGCGCAGCAGTGCCACCCGGTTCTGGGGATTCGAGTGGTTAGCCATGGGCCATGCGCTTCTTCACACCTTTCTTCCTGTTCGCTGTCGCGGGCTACGTCTGGTACCACAACAGCACCAGCACCGGCTCGATCCTGCTGTTCCCCTTCATCGAGTACATCATCCCCTCGACCAAGGGCGATCCGGCCACGCAGGGCGAATACTCGGCGTACCTCTTCGGGGTCCTCGGTGTGCTGTTCAGCCTCCGGGCCCTGCGCTCCCTGGTGCGTGAGGGCGGGCAGCGGGACACCGACGAATGATGTTCATCGCGTTGTTCGGGGTCGCGCTGGCTGCTGGTGATCCAGCCCCGCCCAGCGTGTTCGTCGACTGGAAGAAGGACCGGGGCAGCCTGCAGGTCGCCCCGGCGGCGGGCACCTACATCCAGGGGACGGGCCCGGTCTCGGGCTGGTGGGAGCTCGGACCCACCCGCACCGAGGTGCACACGAGCGGCGCTCAGCTCGTCGATGGCGGCCTCGCCCTCGATCTCCCCGCCACCCAGCGAGGCCTGCGTGGTGAGCTCCGGCTGCCCGTCTGTGACGAGGGCGGCACCGCCTGTCGTCTGGTCGATGTGGGGTTCCTGGGCGCGCTTTCGGGCAAGAAGGGCAGGGGCTACACCCTCGAAC
>JAERSX010000355.1 GCA_016845285.1 Deltaproteobacteria bacterium
CGGCAGCACCATCGACAGCGACGGCTGCAACAGCTTCTGAGTCGGGCAGCCGTCACTTCGGTCGCAACGGATCGCCTCATTCGGCCGCCACGATGAGGGTGGCGGCCCCATCCAAGGCGAGGGTACCGGTATGTCATCCGCTGGAGCACACATGACACCCACCCCCGAGACCCTCGCCCGCCGTACCTTCGTTCACATCGGGGGCACCGGACTGATCGGGCTCATCGCCGGCTGCGCAGGACGCTCGGGCACCGGAGGAACCGGGGGAGCCGGGGGCGACAGCGGCGGAAGCGGCACCGACAGCGGCGGAAGCGACAGCGGCGGAAGCGGAAGCGACAGCGGAACACCTGAGGAGTGCCGCGACACCCGCGACGACATCGAGGGGCCCTACTACCGCGAGGACATCCCCGAGCGCGACGAGCTCGACACGGTACAGGGAGGCGGCACGGTGCTGACGCTGACCGGTCAGATCGTCGACAACGACTGCCAGCCCATCCCCGGCGCCCGCATCGACTTCTGGCAGGCCGACGTGGACGGCGCCTACGACTTCACCGGGTCGTCAGCCCACTTCTACGGCTACCAGGAAGCCGACGAAGAAGGGCGCTACGCAATCCAGAGCATCGTTCCCGGGCGATACCTCAACAACGACCAGTACCGACCTGCCCACATCCACGTGAAGATCTTCGTGGATGGCGAGGAGCGGCTCACCACCCAGCTCTACTTCGAGGGTGACCCCTACAACGAGGTCGACCCCTGGTGGTCGCCCGAGACCACCATCACCCTCGACGACGACGGCGACGGCGGCATGATCTCCACCTTCGACTTCACGGTGAGCTGAGGGTCTTCGGAGCTACTCCCCCACCCGCAGCACGGTCATCATGCCGCCGTGGGCGTGGGGGAGGATGTGACAGTGGGCCATCCAGTCGCCGGGGTTGTCGGCGACCAGGGCGAGGCGGGCCACGCCGTAGATGGGCACGTTGACGGTGTCCTCGAGCTGGCGCTGGTCGGGGACCACGCCGTTCATGCTCAGCACCTCGAAGTGCATGCCGTGCAGATGAAAGGGGTGCTCGGTGGGTGAGACGTTGCGGACCTCGATGATCGCGTGCTGGTCTCGTGCCAGCTCGGCCACGGTGACGTCGGGGTAGACCTCACCGTTGATGAACCAGGCACCGCTCCGGGGGTCGCCCTGGAAGACGTAGAGCACGTCGGTGGTGCCAGGGTCTTCGGACGGAGCCGCCGCCTCCCACGGCAAGGACGGCAGCTCGGCTGGGTCGGCCTCACCCTCGGGGCGAAGGTCGAGGAGCACCTCGGGATCGCCGATGACCTCGCCGCCCTGGTGGTCGTAGGGGTGGTCGATGAGCTGGAGGGCGTCGGCCCCGGGGAGCAGGGCCACCTCGGCGCGGTCGCCGGGAGACAGGAGCAGACGCTCCACCGACGCTGCCGTGGGGAGGCGACCCTGGTCGGCGGCCACCTGGGTCAGCGGGAGCGCGGTGCCCTCGGCGTCGGCCAGCCCCAGCAGCGTGTAGCCCTCGTTGGCCGCGAGCACCAAGCGCAGGCGGGTGGTGCTGCCGGCGGACACAGACCGCTGCGGCGCGATGAGACCGTTCAGCGTCCACAGGCCTTCGCCGTGGAGGTGACCATGGGCATCGTCGCCGGTGTCTTCGTGCTCCTCGCCCACCTCGTCCTCACGGTCGCCCCAGTCGTCGAGGACCACCACCAGATCCTCGTCGAAGGCCCCGTCTTCTTCGGGATCTTCGACGATGAGGACCCCGTACAGGCCGAGGTCTACCTGCCGCTCGGTGTCGATGTGGGGGTGGTACCAGAAGGTGCCGGCCCGCGAGAGCGTGAGCTCGTAGGTGAAGGCATCGCCCGGCAAGATGGGGTCCTGCATCCAGCTGATCCCGTCCATGTCCCAGGGAGCGGCCACGCCGTGCCAGTGGATGCTCGTCTCCACGTCGGTGTCGTTGACCAGGGTGACGCGCAGCAGATCGCCCAGGCGGGCGCGGATGGTGGGGCCCGGGGTCTGGCCGTTGTAGGCGTAGCCGTGCACGGAGAGCGTCTCGTCCGTGCGCCAGTCGATCAGCTCGTGGGTGGCGGTGGCCGCCGTCAGCACCACCTCGACCACCCCCTCGGAGGCATCGAGGTCTTCCGCCTCGGCGGGGCTCTCCAGGACTGGCTGCGACAGGGTGGCCGTGTCGCTGGGCGCGGCCGAGTCCGGGTCGAGGGGCGGAGGGCCGCCCTTGTCGCCGCCCGTGCACCCAGCCAGCCACAGCGTCGCGAGGGCCCTCATGGGGCACCCCCGTCCCAGCGTGCTTCCTGCATCACCAGATCGCTGAGCTCCCAGCCCCGCTCCGCCGCCAGCTCCGAGGGCAGGCGCCGGTAGACCAGACGTGCGGTCACCTCGGTGTCCTCGGCAGCACAGCCCCCGAAGCGGTGGGCGCTGCTGTGGCTCTGGGAGGGCAACAGGCGGTTGTCGCTGGCCACGTCGACGGCCAGGAAGTGGGGCACCATGCGCGCGCCGTCAGGTCCCACCATCACGCGGGCAAAGCCGAAGCCAGGGCGGCCGGCGAGATCGGCCGGCACATCCCCCTCGGCGGGCAGCGCCCCGGAGTCACGAACGAGCCAGGCTCGGTCCCCCTCCGGCAGCTCGTCGTCGAAGGTGGCGACCCCCTCGTTCAGCGCGGTGATCTCGACCTCACCGACGTACGCCAGCACCGGCATGCCCTTGGCCTCGGCGTCGAAGGAGCCATCGCCGAAGGGGCCGTGGCCGGTGTAGTCGTACCAGTCGCCGTCCCAGCCGAGCACCCGCACCCGGTCGCCCACCGCCGCGGAGTCCCACTGGCTCCAGTCTTCGCCGGAGCCCTTCTCGGCCACGAGTCCGCCGAAGTCGGGGATCACATCGCCACCGGTGGCTGACAGCACCTCGCCAGCACACGTGGCCTCGACGACCAGGAGCATGTGACGGAGCGGCTCGCCGGTGGGCAGGGCGTGAGCAGGGCCGACGTTGGTGGCGGTGACGGCCACCTCGACGGCGTCGGTGCCGGCATCGACCTCCAGGCTCAGGGAGGCGGCCAGGTCGATCATGCGCTCGTCGGGGGAGCGCGGCCCGTACCAGCTGTGGCGGCGAACATCGCCGGGCGGTCGGTACCAGCCCGTGGCGATGTCGGGATCGGACGCGTCGATGTAGTTGCCCAGGTCGGCCCCGTTGCCCGTCTCCGTCATGGGTGGCATGTGGCACGAGTTGCAGCTCACATCGGCCAGCGGACCGTCCTGCTTCTCGTCCCAGGTGCTGTGGACCGGCAAGCGCCCGTCCGGCCAGCGGGTGCTGTCGATGCTGGCGCCAGGCACCAGCACCGCCTGGTCGTACTGGTGACAGCCGCTGCACACCTCGCCGTTCTCGAAGTGCTCGCGGTACACGCTGCCCATGCGGGGGTTGAGCACGTCGTCGTAGGGACCGAAGGTGAGCGGCGCCCAGTCACCGAAGGCCAGAGAGGTCGACTCCTCGCTCGGACGCACCACCACCAGTCGGCCCGCGACCCCCGGGGCGTGGCTCTCCAGGTCCACAGACTCCACCTTGTGGCAGACGTCGCAGCCGATGCCCGTCTCGTGGGCGAGCGCGTCCGCTTCGAGCAGATCGCGCCCTCCCAGCTCTCCGGAGAGGGCGGGAGCATGACAGTCCGCACAGGCGCCGGTGTGCTCGGCCACCCCGTCGCAAGACTCGGTGTCGCCGCAGTCTTCGTTGAGGTCGGGCAGCGTGCCCGCGCCCACATAGCAGCGCTCGGTGGTGGCGCCGGTGCCGGGCTCCAGGCCGTCCCGCACCGTCCCGCCCGCCGACGCACAGGTCGCAGCATCCGACCAGGCGGTGGCCACGCCAGCGTAGAGGTCCTGCACCACCACATTGCTCGTGGCCGAGCGGTGGGGGGAGGCCCACCAGTCGTCGACGAAGGAGCGGTGGCAGTGGGCGCAGTAGTTGGTGGTGCTGAAGCGGTCGGGGGTGCCGCTGTCCTGCCAGATGTAGAGCGGGTTGTCGCCGGGGTCGAAGGAGACCAGCTCGATCTCGAAGGCCTCGGGAAGCGAGTCCCAGCGCATCTCGTCGCCGGCGACCCGGGCGTCAGGGTGGCTGGCGGTCAGGGCCGGACGCCCGATGATGGTGGTGTCGAGATCGACGACGACGGCCCCGTCGGCGTCGGTGGTCCACGAGAGCTCCGCGCCCGGCTGCACCACCGTGGCGCCACCGATGGGAGCCCCGTCCAGGGTCACGGTCACGGCGATGGGCAGCGTGGGCGGCAAGACCTCGTCACCGCTGTCCGCCGTGGCCGCAGAGTCGGGTGGCTCCGCTGGGGTGGATGGGGGCGTCTCGGGCGTGCCGCACGCGGTCACGCACAGGAGCGCCAGGACTCGGGACACAGGTGTCACTCACCGACCTTAGCTCGTGTTTCACGGCCTCGGCGGCACCTGTCTCCTCCTCACTGATCCGACGTTCGGAAGTCGCCAGACTGGTTGCTGTGTACGAACATCTCCACGGCCTCCAGGGTGCCGACCACATCGACGTGGGTCGCGTAGTCGTGCCGACCACGCCCAGAGGCGCCCTGCGAGCCGAAATTCGTGCCGCCCGAGAGCACCTGACCCTTCGCGAAGTCGCCCACGCTGTCGAGATGGTTGACCTGGATGCGCTTGCCTGTCTCCAGGTCCTCCAGCACGATGAACATGCCGTAGCCCCCCGACCCCTGGTAGCTCTTCTGGATGTCGATCACCTTCATGTCGGAGGGGGTCTGGAGCGGCAGACCCTGGGCCGTCCCGGCGATGGGCACGCCGTTGGCATCGACCTTCTCGAAGGTGACATCGTAGGCCTGCAGGTCCTGGTTGAGGTGGTTGCGCATGTTGTTGGCGGCCCAGCTCCCGGAGCGGTCGGAGTGGTGGTCCAGCAGGTCCCGGCCGCTCCAGTCTCCGTTCCTGGGCAGCTCGACAGAGGTCACCGAGCCCCCGCCACGCCGTCCGGTGGTCCACGCGCCGTAGCGCGCGCCCCGGTTCTGCTCCTCGGGACCGGCCGCAGAGCCCTCGACCGCATCCGCCCGGTCCTCCCAGCCCTCTGCAGCCGCGATCAAGGACGCGGCTTCCTCGTCGCCCATGAGCCCGGCGGAGTGGAGCTGACGGGCCACCTCGGCGGCGTGCTGGGC
>JAERSX010000356.1 GCA_016845285.1 Deltaproteobacteria bacterium
CTACGGCATCCAGAGCAGCAGCTCCAAGGGCGGTGGGCTCGGTGTGAGCGTCTACGGCATCGGCGTGGGCGGTGAGGTGGGCGCCAACGACGTGCAGCAGACGGTCGTGAGTCGCAACGACGACGGCTACCTCGTCGACATCAGCATGATGGACCAGGAGACCGCTTCGGCGAACGTCAACGCCGGCGGTGGTGCCGTCGCGCTCACCGGAAGCGAAGCCAACAGCCAGGCCAGCCGGGTCCGCTTCCAGGCTGACGAGAAGAGCATGATGGCCTTCCAGAAGACCGGTGTGCTCCCTGGTGCTGTCGACAACCTCCACAAGGACGATCCTCGCCGGAAGGCCTACGAGGAGGTCGTCGCCTCGGGGCGTGCCCTGAACGAGCGCGAGCAGGCGATCATGAACCAGCTCGCCAGCGAGCTGAACCCGGGCATCATGGGTCGCGACCCGAACCAGGCGCTGCCCGAGACCGAGGGAGCCACCTACCAGCAGATCGAGCAGGGCAAGCGGTCCTCCTCGAGCGCGGATCTGAGCCTGCTGGGCCTGAACCTGCTGGACTCCAGCCACACCACCGACAGCTCCCGCATGCGGTACCGCGAGGGCGATGCCCAGCGGCAGCAGTTCAAGATGTCGGAGCAGAGCAACTTCTGGTTCTCTCCCAACGAGTCGGCCAACCACGTGGTGAACGCGCCGGGCGACAGCGTGTTCTCTTCGCAGTCGGTGCTGGGCGGCCGGGGCCGCGACGACCTCTACCGGATGGGGGGCGACACCCAGGCCCGCCGCTCCGTCAACGGTCGCGGCGGACGCCGTCGGCTCCTGTCGGGGAACGCCGACCAGGTCGACTTCCACCTCGACGAGCAGAACCGCGATCTGCTCTCCCGCCAGCTGGTGCCCGACGCTGCCTGGGACCGTGCCTCGACCCACCACTCGCTGGAGGCCTGGGACACCGAGCGGCGCATCGGCAAGCTCCAGGAGGCCATGGAGGTGGGGGTGAGTCCGGCTCAAGCGCTCGCCTTCCTCGAGGCCAGCTGGATGGAGCACCAGGGCCCGCCAGGCTTCTTCGGGGGACAGGGTGAGCAGGGACGGCTCGACATGGCCTTGCAGTCGGGACAGCGAGGGCCACGAGGCTTCGATCCCAACGACATCTTCGGCCTCAACCAGCGCAAGGCCGACCCCTTCAACGGGCGCGCCCGCAGCGAGTACTTCAGCAAGCTGGGCAAGCTCACCGACCAGGGCCTGGGCCTCTCCCCCACGACCCTGGGCAAGGACCAGGCAAACGACGCCTGGGGCCAGATGACCCCCGACATGCAGATGTGGCTGCAGAACGGTGTCACCTCGGGCCGTCAGCTCAACATCGCCAGCGATCAGCAGCGACTGCCCCGGCTCCAGCAGCTCGGCTCCGTCGACTCCTACGAGGACTTCCTCCAGCTCGACGGCACCGGCCAGTCAGAGATCCTCCGCCACGCCCACTCCCGCGACCAGCTGCCCCTCTACCTCGCGGACCCCAACATCGATCGTCGTGACGGCAACGTGCGCCGCTGGGTCGAATACAACGAACGGCAGAAGGGCGCTCAGGTCACGACCAAGGCCGCCGGCCAGTATGGTCAGTACGTCGACGACAAGACCCCCGATGACGCGCGCGAGGCCTTCGAGCGGGCCCTGCAGGTCAAGCGGGTCAGGCAGAAGTAGGCGTCACTGGCAGCGGCGAGGGGTCGCCTGCGGTCGGCCTCCTTGGGGCGTCAGGATGGCCGGGACCCGCCAGCTGATTAGCCAGTGGGCATGACGGTCTGGATCCTCCTTCGTCTCGTCAAGTTCCTGGGCGTCATCTTGTTCGGCGCCGGGGTGCTGGGCACCCTGCAGCGCGATCAGTCTGCCCGACAGGTGGCGGCCCAGCGGACGGCCTGCGTCGGCTTCACGCTCACCTGGGTCTCGGGCTTCTTCCTGGTCCAGGAGCTGGGCCTGCCACTCACGGCCCCCTGGATCCTCGGGTCGATGCTCATGTCGGTCGTGGCCCTCAACGGCGCGCTCCTTGCGGCCGAGCGTGCCGAACGGGCGGTGATCCCGGCGGTGATCGCCCACGTCGGTCTCGTCGGCACCCTGGTGCTCATGAGCTGGAGGCCCATGTGAATCAGGACCACTTTCGTCGCTGGTTCCGGCTGCTCGCCCTGGCCGAGGGGACCACCGTCGTGCTGCTCTTCTGCGTGGCCATGCCCCTCAAGTATGCGCTGGGCGACGAGCGCATCATGCCGCTCACCGGCTTCCTCCACGGCGTGTTCTTCATGCTCTTTCTGAGCGCCCTCGCCAGCGCCCACCGGGTCGAGGGCTGGGGCTGGGCGCGCACGGCCCTGTGGTTCGTGGCGGCGCTGGTGCCTGGTGGCACGCTGTGGGGAGAACGTCGCTGGCTGGGGGCTACTCCAACTCCGGGGGCAGATCACAGGCTGGATTGACCAACGGCTCGATCTGTTCGGCGACCTGGATCGTCCACTCGCCGGACTCGGCGATGGTGGCCATCAGCCAGCCGGGTGCGATGTCGTGGATGGCGAGGGTCGTGGCTTGCGCGATCCCCTCGGGCTGCGGCAACCATCCCAGCACCACGACGCCTGCGGACTCGTCCTTGCAGGCGGCGCCGTACAGGCTGTCTTCATCGCTGAAGTTTCCGGATCCGTCGGTGTCCTTGTAGGCGATGGGCACCTGGATGCTGCCTCCGTGGGACCAGAAGACATCCTCGTTCAGGTGAGAGTCGGGCGGGCTCCCCGCCGCCTTCAGCTGCCAGTTCCTGTCCAGGGGTTGGTCGTCCATCACAGCATCGATGCCTGCCGTGTCGTTGCCGAGCAGGTTGTCCGGATGGTCGTGAAACAGGGCGATGCGGCCGTTTTCGGGAGGGTCATCCACGACGCCTCCCTCGACTGTCAGACTGTCTTGGGTCTCCATGTTGGAGATCATCGACATGGACAGGATGTCGGGCGTCATCTCCGTGGCGCCAAGCAGCGTGCTGATGTGCAGGGCGTTCCAGCCAGGCACCGCGCCTATGTCCTGGTAGGTGGCCGGAACTTCGCCTTCCACCCAGGTGGGCAGCCAAGTGCCCACGCTGACGATGGTCTCGCCCTCGTCGTGGGTGCCGTCGCCGTTGACGTCATCATGGATGGTGGCGGTGTACATGGCGATCAGCATGCCCGGTGCGCCTTCGGGGTCGATCTCGACGAGGTCAGCCTCTCCCGGCTGGGGCAGGCTCATGAGCACGTCACGCTCGGAGATGACGGTGGACGCGAGCTGAGCGCCAGTGGTGACGGCTCCCTCTGCGTCCAGGTGAGGGTGGAGATGGGTGATGCTCAGGACGTGGCCGTCCCAGTCCCTCTCGAGGACGAAGCCCACGTTGGGCTCGAGTGCCTCGTCGTGGGGCTCTCCGGTCTCGACCTGCGGGTCATCGCTGGGGGCCGGCAGACAGGCCCCGATGCCCAAGACTCCCATGAGGGCACGCTTCCACATCTTGGCTCCATGTCTGGGCAGCAAGGCGTCCGGGTCCTCGTAACTGCATCCGTCGCGTCATTGCGGAGGGGACCGGGCCCAGGCTGGATGGACAGCACGAGGGTGAGGTCGACACGCTACCTTGTGGTCCTGGAGGCACATTGCGCTGGTTCACGCCCCTGCCGTTGCTGTTGTTGACCGCCTGCCGCCCGGACGGGGCGACGCCTGTCTCGCCCGGTGATGTCGAGGACACCGCCGTCGGGCCCGACCCCTATGACGTGCCCGTCGGCCCCTACGAGGCCACGATCCGCTGGACCTCCTACGGCATTCCCCACATCGGTGGTGCCGACTACGGCTCCATCGGCTTCGGCATGGGCTACGCCCACGCCCGCGACCACGTCTGCACGGTGCTCGACATGGTGGTGATGGTGCGCAGCGAGCGTGCGCGCTGGCACGGCGCAGGCGACGACGATGCCCACGTCCTGAGCGATGTGGGCTGGCGGGCGCTCCGGGTGCGCGCCGATGCCGAGGCGGCCTGGTTCGACCTCCCTGAGGATCGCCGAGCGGGCATCGTCGGGTACGCGGCCGGCGTCAACCGCTACGTCGAAGACGTCGGCGTGGACGGCCTCCCCGCACCATGTGCCGGGGCGGACTGGGTGGGCTCCATCGACCACATCGACCTCTACAGCTACTACCTGGCCCTGTCGCTCAACGGGTCGGGGGCCGTGTGGCTGGAGTCCATCGCCCTGGCCTCGCCGCCCGGCTCCGCTGAGGCCAGGCCCGCGCCTCCAG
>JAERSX010000357.1 GCA_016845285.1 Deltaproteobacteria bacterium
CCTCGAGATGATGGCTGACCTCGATCAGCACATCGAGACCATGCTCGCCGAACCACCGGTCGCTGTGATGCTGCGGGGAGCAGGGACCTCCGCATTTTGCGCGGGAGGCGATCTGCGCGCGGTTCGCGGGCACCTCGTGGCGCCCGGTGCCGGAGAGGAGATGTGTCGCCGCATGGGTGGCCTGATGGACAGGTTGCGTGCCTCTCCCACACTGGTGGTGGCTGCGATCGAAGGAGTCGCCTTGGGCGGTGGGGCAGAGCTGGTGGCTGCTTGCGATCACGTCATCGCAAGCGAAGGCGCCCGCATCGGCTTCGTGCACGGCGCCATGGGTGTCAGCCCCGGTTGGGGCGGTGGCCGGGCGCTGGTGGGACGCGTGGGCCCACGGCGTGCTCGGGTCATCCTCCTCGGGGGTCGGGTGCTCGGCGCCCGAGAGGCCCAGGGCCTTGGCCTCATCGACGACATCTGCCAACTGGGCAGTGCTCGGGAGCTCGCCACAGCGTGGATCTCGGATCTGACCCGCGCATCCATCGACGCTCGACGAGCTGCGAGTCGCATCGCATCCGGCTGCTCGAGCGAAGAAGAGACCGCACTCTTCGCATCCTTGTGGGGAGGCCCTGCCCACAAGGATGCGCTCGCACGATCGAGGAAGGGTAGGCGGTGATCTGGCTGTTGCTGTGGGCCTGCGGTGCCTGTGGTCCGTCGGGGCCGACGCCCTCGGGTGGTCCAGAGCCCACGCAGCGGGTGCTTCGGTCGGAGCAGCCCTCGGGCAGCATCGATGGCGGTCGCTATACCGACGGCACACGCCCCTTCTCGATAGCGGTTCCCGATGGCTGGCGTGCCCAGATCGGCACCATCGACGACCCCAGGCGTGTGCGTCTCCATGACCCTGCCACCCGAACGGAGGTCCGCGTCTACGTCTACGCCGTCGATGTGGTGGAGCCGCGTCCGCGGGATGGCTGCACGTGGACCTTCTCAACCACCGGTGGATTTCGAGCTCTGCCTGGCGTGGACGAGGTCCAGGCTGCGACCTGTACACCCGATGACCCCGACGAAGAACGGATCTTCGCCTATGTCCTCATCCGCTCGGGCTGGCTCTGGCAGGTCGAGGTACACGCGCCTTCGCACGACATGACCGGAAACAAGGCCATCGGCGAGGGGGTCCTTCGCAGCCTGCGCTGGTGAGGCGCCAGAGGCCTCAGGGCCTGCGCCGGAGCCCCATCAAGGCCAGGGGTAGGATCAGCATCAGGGCGCGACCTGGAGCCCGCCCACCGGCGGCACAGCCGCTGTCGCAGCCGCCCTCGTCGTCGCAGCCGCCCGTGTAGCTGACTGGACCCACCTCGGCGTACACCCCGAGCCAGTCGGACTCGCTCCCGTGGCCCTCGGCGTCCAGGGCGGTGAGACCGAGTCCTTCGAAGCTGGGGAGGTTGAAGCTCAGGTCTCCGACGAGTCCACTCACCACACCGCTCACCAGGGTGTCGAAGACGCCTGCGAAGTTTTCCTCGATGTCGGCGTTTGCCTCGGGGGCAAAGTCGTTGTGGCGGACGGTTGGCTGTAGCGACTCCCCGTCCAGGTCTACATCGACCGCGAGCGCGCCGGTCGCCTCGTCCAGGGTCAGGTCCACGCCCACCGCTCCGTCGAGGTCGAGGGCGAGGACGCGGGTCGCGCGGTGGTCGAGCACGGCGACGAAGTCGAGGCCCAGCTCATCGATGAGCACGTCCACGTCGTGATCGCCTGTGAAGCCGAGGGTGGGGGCCATCACAGGTCGAGTGGCGATCTCCAGGGAGGCGGACTCCGGGAAGAGGGGGTCGAAGGCCTCGCCAGCGAGGAGCCCCAGGATGGATGTGTCGAGGGGGAAGCCGGTCAGCTCCTCGGTGATCTCGTAGCAGAGCAGTCCGCCTCGCCACAGGCCGTAGAGCGCTTGGTTGCCGATGTCGTCGGAGAGGAGGGCCACCACATGGGGGTCTGTGATGCTCGAGGGCCAGTCCCCTGGATCGGGCACGGCGCCGTCCACGTAGGTCGAGGTACCGGGATCCCAGTCGGCCACGCAGTCAGCAACGTCGTCGACCGCCATGGAGCCGGCCATCGTCAGGCGAAGGCCGCTCGGATCGATGTCGACGGACGAGGGGTAGAGCTCGACGTGCATCACGGTCTCGCCGACCTCCACGTCCTCGTTGATGTTCGCCGACGAGAAGGCGTCTTCGAGTGCCTCTTCGATCTCGGGGCCGAGGTCGGCCACCGCATCATCGATGGCGTCGCCTGCCTGGTCGAGGATGAGGTCGTACATCGAGAAGCCGATGTAGTTGAGGATGGTCTCGGCGGTGCCGACGGCGCAATCGTCGAGCACGATGTCCGAGCCGTCGAGGTCGGAGTAGTCCAGGTCCAGCGCACCGACGGTGGCGTCGAGGGTCGGGACCCCGTCCACGTCGATGATGTCGAGCTCGACGGTGGTCTCGACCAAGGCGGTGAAGGGCTCGACGTAGCCCACGCAGTTGGTGTCACCGCACTCGAACTCGAGGTCTAGGGCAAAGGGATCGCTGGCGTCGTTGATGTGGACGCTGAGCTCGGCCTCCAGCCCCAGCACCTCGTCACCCGGGGTGAGGGCAGCATCCACGACCTCCACGGACACCCATGCGTCGCTCAGGGCGTAGCCCCATCCACCCAGGTAGCAGTACCCGTAGAGGCCCGAGTACCCGTCCGAGACGGGGTCGAGAGCGATGTCGCCGGGGAGCAGGGCAGGGACGAAGTCGGCCATGGCGTCCAGGCCCGAGCCTGTGAGGTCGACCACCACGGCCTCAGTCACGGTGTCACCGGCAGGCAGCTCGTCGGCCTGTGCAGGCAGAGCCAGGAGTGTGAGCGGCAGAAGCAAGCTGTGCACGGTCTCTCTCACGTGTGGCGGGCATGGTAGCTCCCGGACCTCCTCATCGCCACGGCCGCCCGAGCGGCTCCGCGGCTCCCGCGTACCGAGCCCCTCAGTCGGTCGGGAGCTGCTCGATGTGGAGGAAGCGACAGCCAGCGGCGTGCGCTGCAGCGGCGTCGGTGTCCCATCGATCACCAACGTGGAGCATGCTCGACGGGGGGATGCCGAGCTGGGCCGCTGCAGCAAGCAGCGCATCGGGCGCAGGCTTCAAGGCCCCCAGGGTGCGCGCGTCGATCACCACGCTCAGCTTGTGCAGACCGAGGGCGGTGCTGCGCGCGAGCGATGGATGATCCGAGACGATGGCGATGCCGAGGCCCACCTCGAGTCCCCACTCGAGCAGGCAGGAGAGGCCGGACGGGATCGCGACGCCGTCCAGAGCACGAGCCCAGCGGTCTCCCAGCGCTCGGTCCAAGATGCGACGAACCTCATCGACGCGTCGCCCGGCTGCGCGCGCCGTCTCCAACACGAGCTCGTCCTCCAGCGCCAGGCTGCGCCGGCCTCGGTGGGCCTCCACCACCGAGGCCCAGGTGCCGAGCAGGCTCGCGTGGCGGACGAGGGTGGGCCAGAGGGGAGCTGAGTGGGGGACACGGGGGGCCAAGGTGCCGTCGAAGTCGATGCTCAGGCCCTCGATCCCGGTGGGGTCGAAGGCCCCCGCGACGAAGGCTGGAAGGAGCTTTGACACCATTGTGTGCTCACGCTAATACGGCGGGGCTGTGAGAGGTCTCAGACCTCGGGCAGGTGGAATCTGACCTTGGGCCAGGTAGCTCAGTTGGTAGAGCAGGGGACTGAAAATCCCCGTGTCGGCGGTTCGACTCCGTCCCTGGCCACCACCCCCCGCCTCTTCGCGCTGATCCTGACCTCCGGGCTCCTGTTCGGCGGCTGCGCCACAGACGCCTGCGAGACGCTGTGCGCCCGGGTGTCGAACCGCCTCGACACGTGCATGGAGCGGTGGCCTGTCAGCTTCAACGAGCTCGACGCTGACGATCGTGAGAGCTTCCAGGAGGCGTGTGAGCGCCAGTGGGCATCGGTTCGATCGGAACTCGAGGCCCGCGAGTTCGACGACGCCATCGACCAGTGTTCAGAGAGCCTCGACGCCCTCGATCGCATGAGGGTCGCGGAGAGCAGCTGCGACGAGCTGCGGACGCTCTACCTGGTCGAGTGAGCCGCCCGCGTGTCGGGGTCTACTCGTAGACGACCTCCTTGACGGAGAGGCCGAGCTTCTGGATACGGTAGTTTAGGTTCGACCTGGAAATTCCGAGGCGTCTTGCCGCCCGAGCTTGCACACCGTCCTCTGCGCGTAGCGCCTCGATGATCAGGTGTCGCTCGGTCGCACGAAGGGTGTCGGGGAGAGTGAGATCCTCGGGTAGGTCGATGGTCTGCCCTGTGAGGTCGTCGGTGGTGGGCTCCGGCAGGATCACCTCGGTGATGACCGTGTCCGTGCTGAGGATGATGGCCCGCTCGATGGTGTGCTCCAGCTCTCTCACGTTGCCGGGCCAGGCGTGTCCGGCCAGGGCGGTCAGGACATCTGGGCTCACGCCGTGCACCTTGCGCTGGTAGCTGTCTGCGTACTTGCGCACGAAGTGCTCGACCAGCAGAGGGATGTCGTCGAGGCGCTCCCGCAAGGGCGGCACCGGGATGTGGAACACGTTGAGGCGGTAGTACAGGTCCTTGCGGAAGCGCCCCTCCTTCACCTCCACACGCAGATCGCGGTTGGTGGCTGCCACCACGCGTACGTCCACCTTCAGGGTCTGTTGGCCGCCCACACGCTGGAAGGTGCCGTTCTCCAAGACCCGGAGCAGCTTGACCTGTACCCCCAGAGGGATCTCGCCGATCTCATCGAGGAGGATGGTGCCGCCGTCGGCTTGTTCGAAGCGGCCACGATGTTGTCGGACGGCGCCGGTGAAGGCCCCTCTTTCGTGTCCGAAGAGCTCGCTCTCGAGGAGGCCTTCGGGCAGAGCAGCGCAGTTCACGGCCACGAAGGGTGCTTCTCGACGTGGCGAGTTGTAGTGGATGGCGTGGGCCAGCAGCTCCTTGCCCGTGCCGGTGGGCCCCGTCAACAGGACGAGCGCCGAAGAGCCGGCCACTGCTTGGACGAGCTGGTAGACCCGTCGCATTGCTGGTGTGCCGCCGACCAGCTTCGAGAAGCCGTATTGCCCCTGAACCTGGGCACGGAGCTGATCCACCTCTGCCCGGAGCGCCTGTTCCCTCAGCGCGCGGTCCAGGACCACCAGCAGCTCGTCCCGGCTGACGGGCTTGATGATGTAGTCGGCCGCGCCGGCTCGCATGGCGGCGACCGCGTCGCCCACCGAGCCGTGACCCGTCATGATGACCACCTGGGTGGCTGGCCAGTGCTCTCGAAGCTCGGGCACCAGCTCCAGGCCGGTGCGGCCGGGCATCATCACATCGCTCAGGACGAGGTCTACGGGCTCCTCGCGCATTCTCTGGAGCGCTTGGTCGCCGTCTTCGGCGAGCAGGATCTCGTAGCCAGCCTTCGCCAGGTTCACTCTCAGGGCCGTGCGCACCGCGCGATCGTCATCGGCGACGAGGATGCGCTTGGGGGTGCCGCGCGGCTCTGTCGAGTCCCTGTTCGGGGTCCGCTCTTCGGACACCTCAGTCGATCTCGAGATGGTAGGGCAGCACGGCCCAGACGCGCTCACCCTCGAGATAGCGCCATCGGTGCAGGAGCTCGAGCTCGGCCGAGAGAGGCACCTCGTCTTGGAGCCCCAGCATGGTCCTGATCTGCTGGATGGCCTGGCGGGACACCTCGCCGTTCGGACCGAGGCGGTAGTCGTAGGTGACCAGGCCCACGTCAGCACGGGAGGGGATTCCTGCCTCCAGCTCGGCGCGCTCGATGGCGGATCTGAGCCCGCCGAGTTCGTCGACGAGTCCTTGTTCCAAGGCATCTTGGCCAGACCAGACCCGGCCTTGCGCCACCGCTTCTACCTCTTCCTCCGAGAGTCCTCGACCCTCGGCAACCCGCTCCTTGAACTGGTTGTAGGTCTCTCCCACCATTCGGTCCATGGCGGCGAATTCCACCTCGTCCATTGGGCGAGAGGTGGCGTACATGCCCGCGTTGCGCCCACGGGTGTACAGCTCGGTTGTGATGCCCAGTTTCTCGTAGAGCCCGCCGATGCTGAACTTGCCCGAGTACACCCCGATGCTGCCCGTGATGGTGGTGGGCTCGGCGAAGATCGCGTCTGCGCCGGCGCTCACGTAGTAGCCACCGGAGGCCGCCACCCCACCCATGCTCACAATGACCGGCTTCCCGCGCAGCTTCACGAGCTCGACTGCCCGCCAGATCTCGTCGCTTGCGAAGGCGCTTCCGCCGGGGCTGTCGACGCGTAGAACCACTGCCTTGACCGAGTCTTCCGCAGCCGCACGCTGCAGCTGGCGGGTGACCGTCTCGCTTCCGGCGGTCCAGCCTCCGCCAAAGAGGCCGGGAGGTGAGGAGGGCCCGCTCACGATGGCGCCCGTCACGTAGATGAGTGCGACCTCGTGGCGGGCCTTCCATCCCGGCACTCCCAGCTCGGTGGCGTAGCTGTCGTCGAAGTCGAAGCCCTTGGGGAGGAGAGGATCGAGGCGCTTGGGCAGCTCGTCCTCGTAGCACAGACCATCCACCAGCCCCTTGTCTTCGGCCTCGCGTGCCGAGTAGGGCCCGTTGTCCAACAGCCGCTGGACCTGCTCTGGGGTGCGCTGACGGTCCTTGGCGACATGGTCGACGAAGTGGCCGTGCAGGTCGTCCAACAGAGCGTCCATCTGCTCTTTTGCCGCAGGGGACGCGCCGTAGTCTGTGTAGCCCTCGGGGGCTGACTTGTACTTGGAGCGCTTGGCGAACTGGGGCTCGACGCCCACGAGGTCGAAGGCGCCCCGGAAGTACTGGATCT
The DNA here is from genome assembly GCA_016845285.1 of Deltaproteobacteria bacterium. Classification (GTDB taxonomy): domain Bacteria; phylum Myxococcota_A; class UBA796; order UBA796; family UBA2385; genus BH17. Next base: position 6,802 of record JAERSX010000357.1, read on the forward strand.
CCGCCGACAGGCCCACGAGATCGATGCCACCAGCGGGATGGAGGTAGACCCGGTCGGCCGATGTCGCCAACAAGTAGGCGCTGTTGGAGCTCGCCCGGTCGAGGTAGGCGACCACCGGCTTGCCGTGGGCGCGTGCGTCGGCCATCAAGGTGCGCAATTCCTCGATCTGGGCCATGGAGAAGGGAGTGGCGTCGAGCTTGAGGAGGATGCCGGCCACATCGGGGTCTTCGACGGCTCGCTCCATCCGGAAGAGCAGCGAGGTGTAGCTCTCGCCGGCTCGGCTGAGGATGGAGCCGACGGGCTGGTATGGAAACGACTTGTCGAACTCGAATTCCGGGACCTGCTTTCCGCCGCCCATGAGCCGCCGAGCGGGGCGCTCGCTGCGTGCGTAGGCGAGGGCCACCGGTGCGGTGCTCCCGTCGAGGGGACTGAGCCCATGGGCGCCGGCTCCCACGCGGCCGAACCAGACCTCGAGCCCCCCGCCGACCCGGCCTTCCTGGTCGCCGTAGGCCCGCAGGACCAGGCCATCCACGGGCTCGACCCGCAAGGTGCCTTGAGCCAGCAGGCCCGGTTGGTCGGTGTCGAGGTCTGTGGCAAAGACGTCCACGCCGAGCTGAGCGCGGTCGCCCCAGGGCCGGAAGACCAGGCCTGCTCCCGAGCGGGGCGAGATGCCCGGGCGTTCGGACACGCCGATGTTCTGGAACACAGCTCCAGCGCCTAGCCAGGGGAGGGGACGCCAGCTCAGCCCCGTGTCCCACGTGGCAAAGTTGTTGTCGATGCCCTCGGGGATCTGCCACCCGAGGTGCACGCCCAAGCTCAGCTCCCGGTCGAGGCGAAGCGCCAGCCCCGACGACACGGTCCACCAAGTCGGGTCGAGCGGTCCACCGCTGTAGCTCACGCCCATGGCCAGCGGACCGGTGTTGCCTACGGCTGAGAATCCTGAAGCGCCGTCGGTTTCCATGGCACTGTCGTAGATCAGCGCCCAGCTGGGGTCGGGGTCGAGTGCCAGGTTGCCGGGATTACGCCACAGCGACGGGGCACCATCGTCACCGGCCATGCTCCATGCCGGAAGTTCGGGGCGCTCCACGCCATCTTGGGCCAGGGCGGGTGCGATGGACGACAGCGCCCAGAGGGCGCTCCCCAGCAGGGGAATGGTCGGCCGAGGCGACATTGAGGCTCCTCTCGAGACTCCCCGCCGCAGCGGTCGGGAGACGACGTGGGGTCATGATACCGGTCCGCCCATCCGTGTCCGGTCGCCGGGGAGCCCCGGGGCTCAAGTCTCTTCCGGGAATGGTCTCGTCCCCTCATCGGTTACCATGAGGGTGTCTCAGCTCTCCGCACGGCGGCCTCGCCCGGTCGGCTCCCTCCGAGCACTCTTCGATCGGGTCCTCCTGCCCAAGTCCTGCCTTGATCCAGCGCGCCTCCCTCCTCTTCACGCTGCTCTCCGTCCTCGTCATGTCGCCCTCAGCGGGTGCGCAGGATGCGGAGGCTGGTGAGGTCGAGGCAGACCCCTACGCCCACTTCCTGCTGGGCGACCTCCTGGGACCCCTGACCGAGGACCCTCTCTTTCTCAACGCGGAGGTGGGGATGCAGGTGGTCCAGGTCGAGACTGGGGAAGAGGTCTTCGCGTACAACCCCGAGGTGGCACTGACGCCCGCCAGCGTGACCAAGGTGCTGACTGCGGCCACTGCGCTGCGGACCCTGGGACCCGCCTACCGGTTCGAGACCACGCTCCTCACCGACGGAGAGGTCACCGCTGATGGGGTCCTGGAGGGAGATCTCTACGTGCGCGGCACCGGGGACCCCACCCTGGTGGTGGAGAAGGTCTGGAAGATGATCCGGGACCTCCAGGTCGCTGGTGTGGTCGAGATCGAGGGCGACGTGGTCTACGACGACGGCTGGTTTGCCGACGACCCCCTGGTGCCTGGCTGGCGCAAGAAGGTCGACATGGCCAATGGGCCTGCCTACTTCGCACCCCTCGGAGCCCTGTCGGTCAACTACAACACGGTCACCATCGTCGCGGCTCCCGGAAGTGAAGAGGGACAGCCGGCCCGCCTGGAGCTGGACACGCCAGCCGGAGCCGCCGTGGTGCTCGTCAACGAGCTCGAGACCGGCCCCAAGG
>JAERSX010000358.1 GCA_016845285.1 Deltaproteobacteria bacterium
ATCGTGGGTCACCACCACCACGGCTCCGTCGTAGGCCATCAGGGCTTCCTCCAGCACCCGCAGGGTGAGCAGATCGAGGTCGTTGGTGGGCTAGTCCAGCAGCAACAGGTTGGCGCCCTCCAACAACAGACGTGCCATGAGCAGGCGGGCCCGCTCCCCTCCCGAGAGGGTGGACACGCGCTGCTCGAACATGGGGCGGCTGAACAGGAAGGCGTCGAGCAGGCTGGCGACGTGGATGTGTCGGTCGCCGACCTTGACGTGGTCGTTGCCGCCGCCAGCAGCCTCGAAGACGGTGTCGGTGTCGGTGAGCCCCGAGCGGGCCTGGTCGAGGAGGGCGGCATGCAGGCGGGGGGCCTTGACGAGCTCGCCCTTCGTGGGCTCCAGGCGCTCGGCGAGCAGGTGGAGCAGGGTGCTCTTCCCGGCGCCGTTGGGCCCGAGCACCCCGAGGCGCTCGCCCGGTCGCAGCACCAGGTCTACACCTGAGAACAGGGTGCGTTCCCCGAAGCGGACGCTGGCTCCGTGCAGCTCCAGGAGCGATCCTCCCCGACGGAAGCCGGTGCGGAAGTCCATGTCGAAGACGCGTCCCCGGGCGAGGGGGCGGGCTTCCTTGAGGGCCGAGAGCCGCTGCAGCCGGGCCTTCTGCTTGGTGGAGCGCGCGGCGGGTGAGCGTGAGGCCCACTCGGCCTCGCGGGCGATCATGGCCAGGCGCTTGTCTTCGGCGCGTCCGAGCTGGGCCTGCCGCTCGGCCCGCGAGATGAGGTAGTCGGCGTAGCCGCCCTCGTAGGCGACGGTCAGGCCGTCCTCGACGTCGACGATGCGTGTGGCGACCGCCTCCAGGAGGTAGCGGTCGTGGGTCACGAGCACGAGCGCCCCGCGCCAGCCCACCAGCGTCTTCTCGAGCCAGGTGATGGTCTCGGCGTCGAGGTGGTTGGTGGGCTCGTCGAGGAGCAGGAGCTCGGGACGGCCGAGCAGGGCTCGGGCCAGCGCGAGACGGCGTCGCTCCCCGCCCGAGAGCTGGTCGAGGGGGGTGTCTCGCGGCGCCACGCCCAGGCGCTGGGCCACCGAGCGACCCTCGTGGCGGAGGTCCCAGCCATGGGCCTCGATGGCATCTTGGGCGGCGGCACTGGCCGCCAGGTCACCCCGTCGGGTGGCGTCCTCGAAGGCGTCGAGCAGTCGCTGGTGCCAGTCGAGGGCCTCATCCAGAGCCTCTCCCACGGTGGCTCCAGGGATGGAGGGGTCCTGGTCGAGCAGGGCCATGCGGCCGCGCACGTGGACCTCGCCGTGGTCGGGGTCCTGGGTGCCTGCGAGGATCTGCACCAGGGTGGACTTCCCGCTTCCGTTCACCCCGACGAGGCCGACGCGATCGCCATCGTCGATGGTCAGCGCGGCGCCGCGCAGCACGGCCCGGTCCCCGAAGGCCTTCTCGATTCCAGTTGCCTGTAGTCGCCGCATCGCGGGTCGCTATCCCGGCCTCCTGCTCCCGGCGCGCAGGGTCCGCTGGGTGGAGCGGGTGCTGCGCGGTGCCGTCGCCATGGTGGAGACGGTCGGCTATGGTCGGCGCCGATGCCGAAGTCGGCCCCAGGGCCACTGGAGACCAAGCACATGGCAGGTGGGACGAGTGCACTGCGCAAGCTCGCGTTTTCGCTTGTGCCGTTGTTGGCGCTGGTGGTCGTGGCCGAGGTCGTGGTCCGCGCGGTCTGGGAGCCAGTGGCCCCCGAGGAAGATCCCGCCACCGGCAACCTGATGGAGGCCCACCCCACGCGCATCTGGGGCATGCCCGTCGGCTCTCGGAAGGCGTTCGGGGCCCACTTCACCATCCAGGACAACGGCCTTCGCCGCGTGAACGCCACCGGCGCGCGCTTCAAGGCCATGACCCTGGGCGACTCGTCCGTCTTCGGCCACGGCCTCGAGGACGAGGACACCCTGCACGCTCAGCTCCAGGCGGCGCTGCTGAGCGGCGGCACCAAGGTCGACGTCTACACCGGCGCCATCCCCGGCTACTCGTCGGAGCAGTCGCTGGTGGTCCTCGACGAGCTCGGCTGGGACATGGACCTCGACCTGCTCGTCATCGGCAACCTCTGGAGCGACCAGGGCATCCGCTACTTCTCCGACCGGGAGTGGCTGCGGCAGCTGCGGGAGCCGGCCCAGGGCGTGGAGTGGATCCTCCAGAACAGCCAGCTCTGGCGCTTCGCCCGATACCAGATCGCCCCGCCTGAAGACGAGTCGCTGCCCGTGGGCTGGGTGCGCGATCCCTACGCCACCGGCCGCCGCCGGGTGGAGCTGCGCGAGTACGCCGAGAACCTCGACCACATGTTGCTCGGGGCCGCGGAGCGTGAGGTCAGCGTGATCATGCTGAGCCCCTGCAACGAGGTGCTCATCGACCCGGCCTGGACCAACCCCACGGTCTGGGATGCCTACTTCCGCACCATGCACACCGTCGCTGCCCGGCGCGGCGTGCCCATCGTGGCGGCCTGCGACGTGCTCAAGGCTCACAGCCTCACCAAGGACGTGGCCTTCCTCGACGAGATGCACCCCACTGCGCTCACCAACCGGCTGTACGGCCTGGCCCTGGCGGGCGAGCTGCGCGCCCGCGGCTGGCCCTACAAGCCTGTGCTGCCCGATGGCTCCCTGCCGCTGTGGGACGAGGACATCGTGGACACCTGGGACATCGTCAACAACCACCTCGTCGGTGGAAGCCGTGAGGAGGACGGCGATGGCCGCGGCGTGAAGCCTCCTCCCGGTGGAGACGGCAAGGGGAATGCACCGCAGGCCCCTGGCTCGACGGAGGCGTCGGGCGGCCACTGACCCTCGCTGTGGCGGCCACGCTACGCTGACCGGGTTTCTGAGCGCCCCGATCT
>JAERSX010000359.1 GCA_016845285.1 Deltaproteobacteria bacterium
GTCCACAGCTCGCCGAAGACCCGGTAGCGGGTGGTCTTGTCCAGGTAGTCCACGCCGGCAGACCCGCCAGTGCCCACGCGGCGTCCGATGACCCGCTCCACCATGCGAGCGTGGCGGTGGCGCCAGAGCACCACCTGCTCCTCCAGCTCCACGACGGTGTCCACCATGAGCCGGGGCCAAGCCAGCAAGGGCAGCTCCCGGTAGGACTCGACGAACACCAGCCCGGCGCGGATGCGGCGGATGCGGTGGCGGTCCGGGGCTGGCACGTCCTCGGCGAAGAGGAAGCGCTTGGCCATGGAGGTGGCCTCGGCGAAGCGAGCCCGCGCCGCATCGGCGCTGCCGATGGCGCTGAGGGTCATGTGGTCGGCCTGGGCGCGGTGGTGGGACTCGATGGCGGCCAGGTAGGCCTCGAGGAACTTGGTCACGCGGGCGTCGTCGCCCGGTGTGTCTGGCCCGGAGCCTTCGATGGGCGTGCGGTAGAGCCACGCGCCCAGCGCCTTGAGCAGCGTGCCCCGGGGCGTGGCGGCCTGCTGGTTGGCGCGGCTGATGCGCTTCCAGGCCACCGCACCCGCCGGGGAGCGATCGGCCAGTGAACGGATGTGTTCGAGGACATCGGTCTTGCCGAGGCGCTCACGGGTGGCTGCGTCGAGGCCCAGGTAGATCTCGATCTCCCGCATCTGGAAGCTCTGGAAGCCACTGGCGGGCACGAGCTTGTCCCGGAAGCCCAGGAAGTCCTGGGGCGTGAGGGTCTCCATGACCTCGAACTGATCTACGCACAGCTTCAGGATGCGATTGACCCGGCGGAGGTGGTGCACCACGTAGGGCACGCGCTCTTCGGGGAGCTCGGTGCCGCCGAGCAGTCCGATGGCTTCACGCAGCTCGCGCAGCACCATCTTGAACCAGAGCTCGAAGTTCTGATGGACGATGACGAAGAGCAGCTCGTCGGGGATGACGGCCTCTTCGTCAGCCTCGAGGCCATGCTGCAGGTCGAGCAGCTCGGCGAGGCGCAGGTAGTCCCAGTATGTGGGAACGGCGTGGGACGCTGCTTCGCTCATGCGGGCTCCAGAGGTCGCTCGTGGCCGGTCCGGGGGCCGCATACTGCCATGGTAGGGTCCGCCCCCTCGGAGGACCCTGATGCGGTCGCAGCTTCTGCTCCTTGCCCAGCTCTCACCCGTAGCGTGGTTGGCGGCCTGTGGCCCCGACTTGAACCCAGATGTGGCGCAGGTCGCGGTCGAGGAGGCCTTCGCGGAGGCCAACCCCGCGGGTCGCACCGGTCTCGAGCTCCTCGGGAAGAACGTGTGGCTCCAGGCTTCGGTCTTCGACGAGGGCTGTCTGACCTCGAAGAACCTGGCATTCCCCGACGATCCCTCGCGGCGCCCCTCGAACTCCGGGCCCCGCATCTCGCCCACCTACGAGGCGCAGCGCTACCTCACCGCGGCCACCGAGACCGGCTTCTGCGTCTACCTGGGCGACACGCCCACCCTGACGGTGGATGAGGTGGGCTGGGGCGGCGATCGCTACCGTGTTCACGTGACCTACGGCATGGAGAAGGCCACCGACTGGTTCGAGTGCCTGGAGGCGTCCGAGAAGAAGCGGATGATCGAGGTCACCATCGACGAAGCCGGCGTGCCTCAGCTGGGCCGCAACGTGGACCTCTACCGGGGCGCATGCCCCCACCCGCTGCCCGAGGGCGCGTCTCGGGAAGGCAGCAAGCGGCCCAAGAAGGATGCGGCGCCCAAGCCCACCAAGGCAGAGGTGGTGGCGCTCGCCAAGGAGTTCGACCAGGCGCTCTGGGACATGGACTTCGTCAAGGCCAAGGAGATGACGAGCTGCTTCAACCTCTTCGAGGAGAAGAAGTACGGCAGCTGCGCGGTCTCTGAGTTCCTGAGCCTGGGTCCCATCCAGCGTGGCGAGATGCGTGCCCAGGACGGCACCCCATGGCACGAGTACGCGTTCACCGACCTCGACAGCGCCAGCTTCGGGCTGGTCCGGGACTCGGGCGACCCGTCTGTCTGGCACGCCACGGTGAAGCACAAGCGGACCGGCAAGACCAAGAGCTTCGGCGTGCAGCGTGTGGGCACCAGCTGGAAGATGCTGGGCGTGGTGGGACGGCAGGCCGAGGCCATCACCACGGCTCGCTACATGAACGACTTCCACGACCGCACCAAGCGCGACATCTTCGATCGACGCATGGCGGGTGAAGAGATCAACGAGCACGGCGAGCCTCTCAACCCCGACGCCGAAGAGCAGGAGTAGCGCCGCGTATGGAGCTCGAGCTCCGAAGCGGCGTGGTCGACGCAGGCGCGGCCTGGCGGCTCGTGGGAGACACCGATCACCTCAACCGGGTGGGGGGCCTTCCACCCATTCGGGCGTCTCTCGAGCCCGATGAGCACGGCTTTCCCGCCGTGCGAGGGGTGTTGTTGGGGCCGGCGGGCATCCGCCACACCTTCGAGGAGACCCGCCAGCGCTGGGTGCGGGGCCAGTCCGTGGCCCGGACCCGCGTCTGCGAGGGGCCGCTGCTGCGGGCCACCCGGTACGAAGCGGAGCTCGAACCCGAAGGCGACGGGGTCATCGCGACGATGCGCTACCACGT
>JAERSX010000360.1 GCA_016845285.1 Deltaproteobacteria bacterium
GGTAGAAGGGGCCGGCGAGCTCCCAGCCGTCTGACGGCCGACGGGTGTCGGGGCTGATCCGCGCCACCCCTGGGGCCACGCCCGCGCTCAGGCGGTAGCCAGCCTGCAGCGTCGACTGCTGCAGAGATCGGGCCGTGTTCAGCGCCCGCGAGATGGAGTCGCGCAGGCCGCCGCGGGCCACCCAGACCACCAGCATGCTGCCGTCGCCGCGTTCCCAGATCTCCCCACCAGCCTCGGCCACGATGCCCTGCCACTCCTGGGTGACGGCGGCCAGGGTGGTGCGGGGCGCGGCGATGGAGCGCGGCGGAGGGGAGGCCTCGATGGCCAGGACGACCGTCGCCGATGGCGGCACGGTCCGCGAGCTGCCCGCCTTGGGCCGGTGGGCGCCCTCGCCACGGGCGGCGGCCGCTGCCGAGTCGATGACCTCCTTGAGGTAGGCAGCCAGATCATTGTTGGTCGCTCGGTGGCCCTCGCGCACCATCAGGCTGGACAGGGCCTCCAGCATCTCGCTGGCCTGCTGGAAGCGATCCTCGGGCTTGCGAGACAGCGCCTTGAGCAGGAAGCCCTCCAGCTCCTCGCTGATCTCCGGCCGATAGGCCCGGGGGCTCGGCACCTCGGCGCGGCGCACACGGGCGAGGGTCTCGTCGCGGTTCTTGGCCTTGAACAGACGCCGGCTCGTGAGCGCCTCGTAGAGCACGATGGCCAGGCTGAAGAGGTCGGTGCGACCGTCCAGCGACTTGCCCTCGACTTGCTCGGGGCTCATGTAGGCGTACTTGCCCCGCACCACCTTGTGCAGGGACTTGGCCTGGAAGGCCGCTCGGCTGATGCCGAAGTCGGTGATCTTCACCTCGCCCGCGTACGAGATCAGCATGTTCTGCGGGCTGATGTCGCAGTGCACGATGTCGAGAGGCTCCCCCATCTCGTCGACCCGATCGTGGGCGAACTGCAGCGCCTTGAGCACCTCGCCGGCGATGAACATGGCCAGCGGAATGGGGAAGGGGCCGAGGTTGCGGGCACGGAGGATGAGGCGGCTCAGATCGAGGCCGTGTACGTACTCCATGGCCATGTAGTACTTGTCGTCAACTTCGCCGAGATCGAAGACTTGGACGATGTTGACGTGGAGCAGGTGCACCGCGATGCGGGCCTCGTCGATGAACAGACGGACGAACTCTTCGTCCTTGGCCAGACTGTCCAGGACCCGCTTGATGACGAGGATCTTCTCGAAGCCCGCCATGCCGTAGGCACGCGCGCGCCAGACCTCTGCCATGCCGCCCGTCGCGATCTTCTCGAGCAGGTGGTACGGACCGAATTCCTCGGGCTGGTTGGGCTGGGCCACGCGGGGTTCTCCGGGGTCAGGAGTCTATCAGCACGGTAGTATGAGGCTGCCCGTCGCGGTGATCGGGCGACGCCCTCCGGGACACACCACCACAGCCACGGGGCGAGAGGTGTACGGGTGCATCCACCCGAAGAAAAGTCTGGTAACCACGAGGTGATCGCGAGCTACACGCCGCGGATCGTGGCCGGAGTGGCTGGTCCGCCCGTCACGCTCCCCCACCGTGAGCGCTTCTTCGGCGCCGTGCTCCAGACCGACATCACCGGCTTCACCGGGCTCACCGAACAGATGGCCAGCTCCGGCACGGAGGGAGCCGAGAAGATCACCCGTCTGCTCAACCGCTGCTTCGGCCGCCTCGTGGAGGTGGTGGTCGAGGGCGGAGGAGACGTGGTCAAATTCGCAGGTGATGCGTTCATGGCCACCTGGCCCACCGCTGCCCTGGGGAGCGACCGCGACGCAGTCCTCGCTGCCTCCAAGGTGGCCCTGGGCATGCAAGAGGCGGTCGAGCGGATGGCTCGTGAGGGAGATCTGCGTCTGCAGCTCCGCGTGGGAATCTCCGTGGGCGATCTCATGGCCCTGCACCTCGGAGGCGTGAGCGAGCGCAGGGAGCTGTTGCTGCTCGGCGGCGCCATCGCCGAGGTGACCCGTGCCGAACAGCTGGCACGCCCGGGCAACGTGGTGGTCGCGCCCGCCGCCGCTGCAGCAGCTGAATCCGCGCTGCGCACCCGGCCCGTCCAAGATGGCTACCAGCGTCTCTTGGCCCTGCGGAGCCCACCACCAGCGCTGCCCCTGCCCGGCCCGACTCTGACCGATTCGGACGCATTGTTGGCGTACATCCCACACTCGGTGCGCCACCGCCTCAACCACGGCGAGACCCGCTGGCTGGCCGAGCTGCGTCCCCTCTCCGTGCTCTTCGTGTCGCTGCCCGAGATCGACCACCGCGCGGCACCCGACCGGGTCCAGGCCCTGGTGCGCAGAGTCCAGCAGACCCTGCAGCGCTACGAGGGCCAGCTCAACAAGCTCACCCACGACGACAAAGGCACCACCCTGGTCGCGGCCATGGGCCTGCCGCCCCTCGCCCACGAGGATGACGCGACGCGGGCCTGCGAGGCGGCCCTGGAGATCTGTGCCGCCGTCGCGGCCATGGGCTCCACCTGCACCATCGGGATCGCGTCAGGCACGGCGTTCTGCGGGGAGGTGGGCTCGCCCGTTCGCCGTGAGTACACCATGATCGGCGACGTGGTGAACGTGGCCGCACGCCTCATGCAGCACGTCGATCATGGCGTGCTCGTCGACGCCCAGACCCAGCAGCTCGCGGCCGAGCGGGTGGCCTTCGAGACAGGTCCACCCGCCCTGCTCAAGGGCCGGTCCACCGCCGTCCCCGTCTTCGTGCCCCTGACACGTACGACCCCACGGCTGTCTGGGGGCACGGTGGTGGGCAGGAGCGCAGAGCAGACAGCCATCGAAGCGCTGCTCAGCCGGCAACAGGCTGAAGACGCCGGGGGCGGGCGCCTGGTGCTCCGGGGTGTGGCAGGCATCGGGAAGTCGGCCCTCGTGGCCCACGCCCTGGCCCGGGCAGAGGCCCTCGGAGTCGAGGTGCTGGCCGTGGTCGCCGACTCCATCGAGCGCCAGACCCCCTACTTCGCGTGGCGACCGGCGCTCTGGCAGGCTCTCGAGGTGGACGACGAGGCGCCTCCGGAAGAAAGGCTGGCCCAGGTGCGCGAGACCCTCGAGGCGGACGCCAACCTGGCTCGTCGTGGCCCCCTCCTCGGCGACCTGCTCCCCGTCCGCTTGGACGACAACACCCTCACCCGACAGCTCGAGGGTGCACCCCGAGCAGACAATGTCCGGGCACTCGTGGTCGACCTGCTGACGAGACGGGTCGAGGACCACCCCTGCCTGCTCGTCGTCGAGGACGCTCACTGGCTCGACTCATTGTCGATCGCACTCCTGAGCGCGGTGGCCCGCGCCCTCCCCAGCCTCAGCATCCTGCTGAGCAGTCGCCCGCCACCAGAGCTCGCTCCCGCCGCAGCGAGAGCCCTCGAAGACCTCGAGGGAGTCGAGCAGATCGAGCTGAACAAGCTGGACGGCGCCGACCTGCTCACCCTGGTGAGCCACCGCCTCGGCGTGGACACCCTGCCCTCCGCCGCGATGGACCTGATCCGCGAGCGCGCAGGTGGAAACCCGCTCTACAGCCTCGAGCTCAGCACCCACCTCGTCGACCTGGGCGTGCTCGAGGTCGACAGCGACACCGGTGAGGTGAAGATCGATCGGGCAGCCCTTCGCCAGCTCAGCCTGCCAGACACGCTCCAGGGCCTGCTCACCAGTCGCTTCGATCGCCTCGCCGGAGGTCCCCTGCTCACGCTGAAGGTCGCCAGCGTCATCGGTCGAGGGTTCCGCTTCCCCACGCTGGCAGCGGTTCACCCGAACGCACCCGCCGTCGACGAGCTGCGCAACCACCTCCAGGCCTTGTCCGAGGCGGGCCTCTGTCGCCCCGAGCCCGGCGAGGTGGAGACCTGGCGCTTCCACCACGCCATGACCCGCGAGGCCGCCTACAACCTGCTGGCCTTCGAGCGACGCCGGGAGCTCCATCGACGGGTGGCGCGTTGGACCGAAGAGGCCCACGCCGAGAGCCTGGCTTCGCACTACCCGGTCCTCGCCGAGCACTACCGCCGCGCGGAGGCCTACGACGACGCAGTGCGCTACCTCGGTCTCGCCGGCATCCAGGCGCGAGACCGCTTCGCCAACCACGAGGCCCGCAGCGCCCTGAGCGATGCCCTCGAGCTCGTAGACGCCCAGTCCGTCGAGGTCGCATCCAGCACCACCTCGGCCTGGCTTCGGGCCCTGGGGGAGGTGGCCCAGCGTCTCGACGAGGTGCCGGCCGCTGTCACGCACCACCGGCACGCCCTGGCCGTCGCCGGCACCGCCGCCCCCGGGCACACCCTGCTCATCGGCCTCTCGCTGGTGGGACAGCTCGCGCTGGCGGGCTTGCGACTGGTGGTGCCCGCAGGTTCACGGCGCTCCGAGCAGGCTGCCGCGGCCACCTTTGCCAGCGACCTGTACCAGCGCCTCGCAGAGCTGGCCTACATGCGGCACCAGCCCCTCGAGCTGCTGCACGCCACCCTCCGCTCCCACAACCTGGCAGAGCAAGCGGGACCATGTCCTGAGCTCGCGCGAAGTGCCGCCACCATGGGCATCGTCATGGGCTTGCTGCCGGCACTCCCCGGCCTGCCCACACCGGGCCGACGGCTCGCCGAGCGCTACTTCCGCCAGGCCCATGCCGTGGCCCAGAGCCACGCCGACGACGCCACGGCCGGGTACGTCGCCATCGTGGACGGTGCCTGGCGCGCGGGCGTGGGCGACTGGGAGTTGCTGCGCGAGCTGAGCGGCGAGAGTGCCCGAATCTTCGACGAGCTCGGCGACCACCACCGGTGGGAACAGGGCTATGCCCAGCACGCCCTGGCCTCGCTCTACCGGGGACACCACCAAGAGGCGACCGCCAACCTCGAGCTGCTTCTCGAGCGCGCCAGCTCACGCGATGCTCCCATCGCCGAGTGCTGGGCCCGCGCCGGCCTGGCCGAGATCGCCCTCGAGCAGCAACGCCCCGACGAGGCCGGAGATCTCGAGGCCCTCGCAGCCTGTCTGGAGCGCGGCGTCACCTCCACCGAGCACGTCATCGCCCATGGCCTGCTCGCGGCCGCCAACCTCGCCCAGGGCGACACCCAGGCCGCCCGTGCCGCCGTGGAGAGCGCCACCGCCCTGCTCCAGGCCCACCAGCCCACCAGCTACTACAC
>JAERSX010000361.1 GCA_016845285.1 Deltaproteobacteria bacterium
GACCTGGACCGATGGCGACGGCTACTTCTCCCTCGAAGGTGTACGGGCAGGCACCCGCACCATCCACGTCGACAAGGGCAGCTTCTCGACGGAGTTCGAGGTGACCGTGACCGGCGGCACCTACGAGCTGCCCGAGGACGAGTGCCTGAGCGGCGATCTGCCCGTGGCCGTGGTCACCGGCGACTACGACGACATCGGCCACATCCTGCGCGATCTGGGCATCGACTACGACGCCTACAGCCCCGGCACGTACCTCGACCTGCTGCGCGATCCCGAGGCCATGGCCGAGTACGACATCATCTTCTTCAACTGCGGCATGTCCTTCAGCTGGCTCTCCTACGAAGCCGAGGTCGCCGACAACCTGCAGGCCTTCGTGGCCGACGGCGGCAGCGTCTACGCCTCGGACTGGGCCCACGCCATCGTGGAGGCCACCTGGCCCGCCCAGATCGACTGGCTCGGCGACGACGAGGTCTGGGACCCCAACACAGACATCGACTACGGCCACCTCTACCCCTACGCCGGCCTCGCCGCGCGCATCGACGGCGGGGTCAACGACAGCGTGATGGCCTCGGCCATCGGCTCCGAGACCGCCGAGCTGGTCTTCGACCTCGACGCATGGGTGGTTCCCCTCGCGCCCGGCCTCGGCACCAACGTGCTCATCAGCGGTGAAGTCGGCACCTACGACGAAGACACCTTCGGGCAGGGCGAGACCCTCAGCGATGTCCCCCTCGCGCTGCGCTTCGAGCCCGGCGGGACGGTCATCTACACCACCTTCCACAACGAAGCACAGCTGACCCAAGACATGGAAGCCGCCCTCAAGGAGATCATCCTGTCGCTCTGAGGCTTTAGAGACCGGTGTGATGATCGGTCGCTTCGCCCTCTACGGCTTCCTCAAGAACCAGCGCTACCACGGCCCCTTCCTCGTGCTCCTCATGCTGGAGCGCGGGCTGGGCTTCACGGAGCTGGGCCTCTTGTTTGCGCTGCAGAAGCTCACGGTCAACCTCATGGAGGTGCCGAGCGGCGCCCTGGCAGACACGCTGGGGCGACGGCGCTGCATGGTCGCCAGCATGGCCGCTTACGTCGTGGCCTACGTGCTCTTCGCCACGAGCCAGGGTGTCTGGCCCTTCGTCCCAGCGGTGGTGCTGCTGGGCATGGGAGACGCCTTTCGCTCCGGCACCCACAAGGCGATGATCCTCCAGTGGCTGCGCCTGGAGGGCCGCGTCGACGAGCGGACCAAGGTCTACGGCTACACCCGCTCCTGGTCCAAGGTGGGCTCGGCGGTGGCCGCGCCCGTCGGCGCCGCGGTGGTGCTGGCCTCCGCCCGCTACGAGCTGGCCTTCTGGCTCGCGATCGTGCCCACGTCGCTCAACCTGGTGAACCTCGCGACCTACCCGGCCACCCTCGAGGGTGGTGCTCCCAAGAAGGGAGTGGCCAGGACCACCTGGTCCACCCTGCGCGACACCTGGCAGGACCGCCGACGGCGCCGCCTCACCCTCGAGTCCGCCGGCATGGCAGGCATCCTCGGGCCTGTCGACGATCTCCTGCAGCCCGTGCTCCTCGCGGCGGCCGTCGCCCTGCCCCTGGCCACCGAGCTGGCCGAGCCACAGCGTGCGGCCGTGCTCGCAGCCGGCGCCTACATCACCCTCCACCTGCTGGCCTCGGCCGCTTCGCGACAGGCCTGGCGGGTCAGCGACGGCAACGAAGAGCTCGGGGCTCGGCGCATCTGGACGCTGGCCCTGGTCCTCTTCGCGGCCAGCCTGCCCCTGCTCGTGTGGGGCGTTCACCTCGGTGTGATCGTGGCCTTCGTGTTGTTGGCACCCCTGCGCGACCTGTGGCGCCCCACCCAGGTGAGCCGCCTGGATGCGGCGTCGCCACCGGAGCTGGGCGCCACCGTGCTGTCCATCGACAACCAGGCCCGAAACCTCGCCATGATGGTGGCTGGCCCGCTCGTGGGCCTGGCCCTGGACCTGCTCAATACCGGTCTCGATCCCGCCGAGTGGCGCTTCTGGCCCATGGGACTGCTTGGGGCCGGGGTCTGCCTCCTGGTGCTGGGACGCCCGTCCCGTCCCAATCCACCGCGCCCGGTGGACGATGGCCGCTTCGATCCGAGATGATGAGGCACACGAGGTCACCCATGCGCCCCCCCATCTGGCTCGTTCTCCCGCTCACGACCGCCTGCAGTGAGATGGCCTTCGACGCATCCAGCGACGAGAACGACGCGTGGTACGACACTGGCTACAGCAGCGCTGCACCCGAAGACGGCGGCGGATCTGATGGCGCGGGCGACGCCGACGACGGCTACGAGCCCGAGACCGAGGACGACTTCGGCGGCCTGGCGCCAGCGCCCACCGACGCCTTCGTGTTCATCGCCAACACCGACCGCAACACGGTCACCCGGGTGCACGTCGACACGCTCAGCGTCATCACCACCGAGGTGGGCACGGGACCCGTCGCCGTGGAGACCACCGCCGACTACCGGCGAGCCGTCACCTTCAACGCCGCCAGCGACGACGTCAGCATCATCGACACCGAGTCCTTGGAGGTGCGCACGGTGGACGTGCGGGCCAACCTCAATGCGCTCCAGCTCTCACCGGACGGCACCTGGGCCATCGTCTACAACGACCCCGACGAGGAAGACGTCGACGACAGCGGGGGCGGCGCCCAGTCCTTCAACGAGGTGAGCCTGGTCGACCTCGAGGCCGGCGTGCACTACCCCCGGGTGACGGGCTTCCACACCCGCGACGTGCAGTTCACGGCCGACGGCAGCACGGCCGTGGTGGTGAGTGACACCTACCTGGCCATCGTGGACCTGAGCGGCGACGAGCCAGAGGTCGAGCGCATCCAGATCGCCGAGGATCTCCTCGATCCGCCCATGGCCGAAGAGGTCTTGCTGGTGCCCGACGGCTCCTACGCCTTCGTGCGACAGTTCGCGGCCACCCGCCTCGTGCTCGTCGACCTCGTCGCCACCACCGTCGAGGACCTCCCCGTGGGCGCCAACCCCACCGATCTCGACGTCACGCCCGACGGGTCTCAGGCCGTGGCCGTCGCCCGCACCGACGGCGAGCTCTGGATCTACGACCTGGCCGACCCCCTGGCGGAGCCCGAGGTGGTGCCCCTGCCCGAGGACTACACCTTCGGCAGCGTGCTCATGAGTCCCGACGACAGCCAGGGCCTGCTCTACAGCACCGCATCCGGGCAGTCGGTCTACGCCGCCTGGGATCGCACCGACAACAGCGTGGAGCTCTACGGACTGGTCAAGCCCGTCCAGGCCGTCAGCGTGAGCCCAGACGGGGCGGTGGGCCTGGTCTTCCACGACGCGGCGGACGGAGATGACACCGACCCCGACAGCGCCTTCAGCGGCCGCTACGCCCTGACCCTGGTCGACCTCTCCACCTTCTTCGCCAATCCGCTCCTGCTGGCCGGCGAACCCACCCACTTCACCAACAGCGACGACGGTGCCTGGGGTGCCTTCGTCATGGAGGGTCAGACCCAGCTGGTGGCCCTCGACTACGGCGAGCTCATCGACCACGAGGTGGCGCTCAAGAGCCAGCCCGAGCACGTGGGCATGCTGCCCGGCAGCCACACCATCTTCGCCAGCCAGGAGCACGAGCTGGGCCGGGTGTCCTTCTACGACCCCGACGCCGACGTCATCGAGACCATCACCGGGTTCGAGCTCAACAGCGGCATCGAGTACTGAGGCCCGGACTCAGGAGGTGGCGCGTCTCGACCGCGGCACGAGCGCGAGGGCGAGCAGCCCCAGACCACCCAGCAGCGCAAGCAGCGCGGCCAGCAGGCCTGGTGGACGGTAGCTGACCTCGACGGGGCCTACGCTGGCCACATCGACGGTGAGCACCGGAGCGTCGAGCACCAGCTCGGCCCCCGTCGCCGTCCAACCGGGCCGCATGGCCTCGTCGAAGCTGTAGCGGCCCGGCTCCTCGGCCTCGAAGCTCACGCGGCCCGGTGTCCAGCTCACCTCGACGGAGCCCTCGCTGTCGCCCTGGGCGCCCCCTCGCGTCAGCGCCCAGGGCCCAGGCTCGAGCTCTGCTGGGGGGTCGTGCTGCATGGCATCGCCACAGTTCATGCAGCCGATGTTGCGTCCGGCGAGCTCGAAATTGGTGCTGTGGTCGTGGGTGCGCGGCTCTGAGCTGGGCGGCACTGTGCCCTCGCGGAACCACACCGGAGGCCCAGCGCCCTGTCTGCGGTACTCGTCCGGTGTGACCTGGGCGATGTTGGTCCTCTCGGTGGCCAGGGGAATGGCCACGAACCCATGCAAGGCGAGGACCGGCCCCAGCAGCACCCACCGCCACCTCCTGCTCCCCACGAGCTGCTGCGCGCCCAGACCGGCCAGCAACGCGAGCAGGGGAACCCAGACAAAGGCGTGGCGCTCGGGGTTCTGGAAGCGGTCGAGGGGGGCCATGGCGTGGACCAGGGCGTAGAGGTTGGGCTTCAGGTTGTGGGCAAAGGCCAGGGCCAGGGCGAAGAGCCCGGCACCCACGAGCTCGGGGCGGTGCCGCAGGCGCCAGGCCCCCGCCACGGCGAGGACGGCCACCAGCGGCGTGAACACCGCAGGCATGCCCTCGTGTCCACCGCCGAGCCTCAGATCTGCCGCGCCACCGCCCAGGTCGAGGCCGAGGGCGGCCAGCCCCGCGAGCACATGCCCGAGCCCGAAGG
>JAERSX010000362.1 GCA_016845285.1 Deltaproteobacteria bacterium
TGACCACCCACTTCCGGTTCGCCTGGGTCCTTGCGGCCACTGGCGCCCTGAGCCTCGCAGCTTGTTCCACCACCGACAAGGACGAGGACGAAGAAGAAGAAGCGGACGCTGACACCGACGCTGACACCGACTCTGACACCGACTCCGACACTGACTCGGACACCGACTCTGATACCGACGCTGATCCGAACCCCTACACCAGCTACGAAGGCTGGGAGAGCTTCGACTACTCCATCGGTGCCTCCGGCACCTTTGATTCCGAGTACAACTGCAAGCTCGCTTGGGAAGCCACGGGTACGGCTTGGGCAGACAACTGCTCCGGCTGTGAGTTCACCTTCGACGTGGACCTGACCCTGATGTCCGTCAGTGAGGACGATGGCAGCTGCAGCAGCCTCGCCGGCGACACGGGCTACACCTACGCTTACGCCGAGAACCTCTACGGCTACGGCTACGGTTGGGCCACGGTGGTCTACTACGACTACCCCTACGCATGGGCCTACGCTGACTTCGACGGCGCGACCTTCACGTACTGGGACGGCTACGTCGACTACTACTACAGCGATTCCTACGGGTACTACCCGGACTACCAGGGCTACAACACGAGCTACTGGTACGGCATCGCTGACGTCTACTGAGTCGACGTTTAGTTGACTGGGACCCCCGCTTCGGCGGGGGTTTCTTGCATCTCGGGCCCGCTGATGGTCCGAGACCGAGCTGGGTCTCTGGGTCTGCGCCTCTCGCCGCAGCGGCCAGGCTCAGGGCTTCGCGGCGGCCCCGTCCTCGGTGGTCTTTTCTCCGGCTTCGAGGGCGGCCTTCTGCTCTTCCATCTGCGCGCGCTTCAGATCCTTCGCCCGCTCGAAGAGCTTCGCGCCGGCTTCGCTGCCTTCCAGCTTGCCGACGATGTTCGCCTGTAGAAGGACGATCTCGGGATCGTCAGGGTTGGTGGCCAGTGCTGGGGCGAGGTGGGCCTTTGCCGCTGCGTAGTCGCCCAGGTTGAACACCGCCTGGGCCCAGCCGAGGTGGTGGCCCGGGAGGCTGCCGTCCGTCTTGGTCAGTGCCTCGAACTGGTCGGCAGCGCCTTGCCAGTCCTTGGCAGCCATGAGAAGACCGGCAAGCTGCTCGCGCACGGTCGAGTTGGCCGGGAAGTACTGCAGCTCGCGCTGGTAGTGCTCGATGGCTGCGGCCTGATCTCTGCGCAAGAGGGCAATCCGGCCCAGATCTCGCTGCACGTATTGCCGGGGCACAGCATCCACCAGACTTGCTTGGAGCATCTTGTGCGCCTCTTCGGGGCGCTGCTTGCGGAGCAGCAGGATGCCAGCGTGGGCTTGGTAGCCCCTGTGGTCGGGGGATTCCACCAACCACCCTTCGGCGAGGCCGAGAGCCTTGTCCTCCTGCTTGGCGTCGGTGAGCATGCGCAGCAGGGCGATCCGGGCACCGTCGTCGCCGGGGACCTGAGACAGCACGGCCTCGAGCTCGGCTACGGCGTCGTCGAACTTGCCCTGGTTGGCGAGGCAGCTTCCCAGGTTGGTGCGGAGAATGGTGCTGTTGGGCTCGATTTCGATGGCTGACCGGTAGACGCGCTCGGCCTTGACGGGCTGCCCCAGTCGCATCAGTGCCCGGCCGAGGCTCATGCGTGCTTCGGCCAGATCTGGGTAGGTGCTCAACAGATCCTCGAAGATGGCCACGGCAGCCTGCAGGTCGTCCTTCTTCGGACTGGAGGAGAGGCCGCGGGCCTTCTCGAGCTTGCGGATGAGCGCCATGTTGTCTTTGGCGTCCAGGCGGGGGCCGTCGTCTTCATTGTTGTGGTCGAAGTCGTTTCCGACGTAGCCGAGGGCGGCCAGCTGCTCGAGGACCTCGGGAGAGGGGGCTTCTCCCGCTGCGGCCACAGCCTTGGCGTGCTCGGAATCGATGGCGGCGCGAAGCCGCGAGACATCGTCGGGCTGCGCGTCCAGCAGGTTCTTGCTCTCGTGGGGGTCGGCTTCGACGTCGAAGAGCAGGGGCGACGGTGTGTCGATGAGCTTCAGGGGGCCATGGGCGGCGGCGACCTCGGTGGCGAAGCCGAAGCGCTGGCGCACCGTGTCGGCTTCCATGTAGACCGGTGCTCGCACAGCTCTTTCGCCGCGTGTGAACGGGCTCAGGTCGACACCGTCGACGTCGTCGAGCGGCGGGAGCCCCAACAGTCCGAGGGCAGTGGGTCCCACGTCGACGTTGCTCACGGTGTCCTCGGTCACCACGACGGGGGCCGCGAGGGGTTTCGCCGGCTTGACGATGAAGGGGATCCGCATGGTGGGATCGAAGATGAACATCCCGTGGGTGTGCTCGCCGTGCTCGGTGTAGAGAGCCTCGCCATGGTCAGCCACGAGGATCCAGTGGCTTCCGGCCTCGCCTGTGGCATTGGAGACGGCCTCTTCGAGACGGGCCATCTGGAGATCCATGAAGGCGATCTCCTGATCGTAGGGCTCCATGTCCTTGTTGCGATCGAAGGGGGGCCGTGGTGCGTAGGGCGCATGCGGGTCGTAGAAGTGTGCCCACAGGAAGAACGCGCCATCGCGATCCTCGTCCAGCCAGCCGATCAGGTCGTCGACCACGTCGTTTGCGGGGCGCTCCCGCCCCCACTTGTTGGCCTGCTTGGTGCGGGAGGCCACGTCGTCGAAGTAGGCGTCGAAGCCCTGGTCGAGGTTCCAGATGCGGGTGGTGACGAAGGCGCTCACAGAGGCAGCCGTGTGGTACCCGGCATCCTGCATGCGCTCGGCGATGCTCACCGCTGAGTCGGGCAGGATGGCGTCGCCGTTGGTGTGGATGCCGTGACGGGTGGGGTACAGGCCCGTGAACATCGAGGCGTGTGCGGGGGTGGTCAACGGGACCACGGCATAGGCGCGTTCGAAGCGGACGCCTTCGGATGCCATCCGATCGATCACAGGGGTCTTCGCGCCTGCATAGCCATAGGCACCCAGCCGATCGGCTCGGGTCGTGTCCATGGTGATCAGCACGATGGACGGACCGTCGACCGGCGGAGCGTCGGGGACGGCAGCAGGTTGCTCCGCCGGAGCTTCCGCGGTCTGGATCGGCTCGGTGGGTGAGCCATCACATGCCAGCAGGAGCATGGCGAGAGAGGGGGGCAGGAGGCGCATACCAGACTCGCGTTCAACTCGATGTCGTCGGACGCTTCGATGATACGGGCGCCCTTGAATTGTCGGCCGCACCATATAAGGGGGTGCCGATGAAAGTGCGATTCGAATCCTTGGCCCTGCTCGGTGTGCTCTTGGTCTCCATGGCTGGTTTCTGGGCTTCGTCGGGTGCCGCCGCCCAGACGCCGGAAGCGGCGGCCCGTGGGCCTGCGCCGACGTCGGGAGCACCAGGTCCGTCTCAGACCGCGGACGCGGGAACAACGCTCAGCGGCCGGCTGTTCATGCAGAGGGGGCAGTACGCTCTCGCAATCCAGGCCTTGCGCCCGGGTATCCAGAGTACGCCCGACGATCCCGAGCTTCATGCGCTGATGGGCATCTCCCAGGCGCGAATGACCTTCTTTGCCGACGCGGTCGTGAGCCTCGACTTTGCGCCAGGGTCTTCCGCTTACGAGAGCGAAGGGGTGAACACCCACGCCGACTCTCTCCGTGTGGTCGGGCAGTCGGCCCGGGCCGCAGAACTCCACGGCGCGGGCCTGCTCGCCTCCGAGCTCTCCAAGCAGGACGAGATGTTGCTGTGGGTCGACCTCGTCGACGATCACCTCTACGCGGGCGACCTCGAGGCGGCCCACGCGGCAGCCGTCCAGTGCCTCACCCTGCGTCCTCGCTCGGGCGGTGCCCACGCCGTCATGGCCGATGTTGCACTGGCCTCTGGGGATCTCGAGTCCACTGGGTTCCATCTGTGGATGGCGGCCGAAGATGGCCAGCAGATCCTCCGGGCCATGTGGGTGGAGTGGCGGCTTGCCCTTGTCCTCGGGGATTTGGCCACGGCCCGCGCTGTAGCCGATGAGGCCCTCTTGTTCCGGCGACGTCACCCGCGTGTGCAGGCGATGCAAGCCGAGACTCTGCGCCAGGAAGGAGACCCGGAGTCCGCCATGGGAGTCCTCGATCGACCCGACAACAAGCTCAAGGAGCATCCCGAGATCCTGGCGGCCCGAATCAGCACGCTGCAAGACCTGGGGCGAACCGTTGAGGCGACCTCGTTGGCTGCCTGGGCGGGCAGCGTCTACCCCTCTGTGCCTGCGGTCCAGGCGGCTGCCGCAGCCGTCCGCGAAGATTGACGACGATGCGCGTTCCCGTACTGGTGATCACTCGCTACGGCGGTCCCGAGGTCATCGAGGTCCAAGAGAAGGAGGTTCAACCTCCTGGGCCTGGTGAGGTACGGGTCGACGTGCTCGCGGCGGGCATCAACTTCGCTGAGGTCTTCTGTCGGCTGGGTCTCTACAAGCTGGCCCCCAAGCCTCCGTTCGTGCCGGGCTTCGAATTCGCCGGAGTCGTGGTCGATGCAGGTCCGGGGGCGGCCTGGGCTCCCGGTGATCGCGTCATGGGAGTCAGCCGCTTCGGCAGCTACGCGGGCGGGCTCACGGCCCAGTCCGATCGGCTGCGCGCGGTGCCGGAAGGGTGGAGCTTTGCTGAGGCCGCTGGCTTTCCAGCTGCGGCACTGACGGCCGCCTATGGGCTGCTGGAGCTCGGTCGCCTGCGTGCTGGCGAGCGTGTCCTCATCCACTCTGCCGCGGGCGGTGTCGGCTCGACGGCGGTCCAGCTCGCGCGGGCCAGAGGTGCCTACGTAGTCGGAACCGTCGGTCGCGCTGAGAAGCTGCCGGTCCTCGAGACCCTCGGGGTGGATCTGCCTCTGGTCCGAGGCGGGGCCGACTGGGTGTCTCAGGTGCGCGAGCACACCGGTGAGCTCGACATTGTCTTCGATGCCATCGGTGGCGCTGAGCTCAGGCGGGGCTATCGTCTGCTCGCTCCACGCGGCCGGCTCGTCAGCTACGGCATGGGATCGATGACGCCGACGGGCCGTCGGCCCAACTACCTCAAGCTGGCCTGGCAGGTCCTTCGCAACCCCCGCATCTCCGTGTTCGACCTCATCGGCGAGACCCGGAGCGTGGCGGGCTTCAACGTGCTCCGCCTGTGGGATCGTCTCGACGTGCTCGGTCCATACTTCGATGAGTGCGTCGCCCATGCACGGG
>JAERSX010000363.1 GCA_016845285.1 Deltaproteobacteria bacterium
GTCTCGATGTGGCCGTGCTCGACGGGCCGATCCTCGGCGGTGACCTGGACATGGACCTGGAGTGGGCGCCGAGCTGGGCCCAGGACTGGGGCTGGGATCTGTTCCCCGACGATCTCTTCCTCAGCTTCCTGGAGGACGACATCATGCAGCTGGCCGGCGAGGCCGGGGCCGCGATGATCCCGGAGCTGGCCGACGAGCTGCTCACCACCACCACCTTCGAGGCGGCCATCGGCAAGCTCAGCATCGCCGCCACCCTCGCGGAGCTCTCGGCGTCCACCGAGGCGCTCGCGGCGGGGGTCGACTTCGATCTGGACTGGGCCGGCCGCAACGGCTGCGCGCCGCAAGAGGGTGAGCGCCGGTACGTCGGTCGCCGCCCGCGCATCGACCTGAGCCAGCAGGGCGCCGCCATGCTGGGCGTGGGGGTCACCGAGTACATGGTCAACGAGCTGGGCTTCCAGGCCTGGGAAGACGGGCTGTTCTGCCTGAACGCAGACGACGTCGACGATCTTCTCCTCGAGAACCTCCCCGACATCGAGCCGGGCGCCAGCGCCATCTCGGCCTCTGCGCGCCTCGAAGCGCCGCCGGTCCTCACCTTCGACGAGGGACTCGTGGGCGTCGACCTCGAGGGCATCCGCTTGCACCTCTCCGGCAAGCAGGCGGGCCAGAAGGTGGAGGTGCTGGACCTCGACGCCGACGTCTTCATCGAGCTCGCCGTCGACATGGACCCGGAGCTCGCGGCCGTGGTGATCAGCGTGGCCCACATGGACTTCGTGGTGCAGGACCTCGACGCGCGCCACCTGCTGAGCGACGAGCCCGATGCTGAAGAGCACTTCGTGGACTTCCTCGAGACCTGGCTGCCGCGCATGGCCCAGAACCGGGTCGATGCCCTGCCCGTGGGGGCCACGGTCTTCAAGGCCATGGGCTACGCCATCCGCCTCGAGGATCTGGCCATGGCCGACGGCGGCATCGCCGTACCCATCGCACTCTTCAGCGAGTCCGACCCTGAGGTGGACGTGCTGGCCCCCGAGACCCATGTCGAGCTCGTCGACGCCACCGCCACCTCGCTCACCATCCGCATGGCCGCCGTCGACGATCATGACGACGCGCTGGCGTACCGCTACCGCATCGATGGCGGGGCCTGGTCGAGCTGGTCTCTCGACGAAGAGGCCGTCATCGATGGCATCGAGCCTGGCGAGCACCTGCTCGAGGTGGAGTCTCGTGACCGCTGGCACAACATCGATCCCTCACCCACCCACGACCGCTTCGACCTGGTCGAGGTGCAGCGGGCGCTGGTGTCCCAGAGCTGCGCGGTGGGCGGCGTGCCGCCGATGTGGTGGCTGGTCTGCCTGAGCGGTGTGTTGCTCGGCCGGAGACGCGCCAGCAGCTGAGCCCGAGCTAGAACATGTTTCACTTTGGTGGGAGCCGGTGGTAGAAGGGAGCTAGAACACGTTCCACTTCGGGAGCCCGCCGTGTCCCAGGACTTCGACACCATCGTGGTGGGCGCCGGCTCCTCAGGCTGTGTGGTGGCCGCCCGACTCTCCGAAGACCCCGCTCATCGCGTGTTGATCCTCGAGGCGGGCGTTTCGGACCGGACGGCGCTCTGTCGGGTGCCGGGCATGGTGTCCATCATCCACACCGTCCCCCAGGTGAAGAAGAAGTTCGACTGGGGCTTCAAGACCGTTCCTCACGACGTCACCCACCAGCGGAAGATGCCGTACGTTCGCGGGAAGGTGCTGGGCGGAAGCTCCGCCATCAACGGCATGGTCTTCGTCCGCGGCCACCGCAGCAACTACGACGGCTGGGCCGCGGACGGCTGTCCGGGCTGGTCGTTTGACGAGGTGCTTCCCTACTTCAAGAAGCTCGAGGCCTTCGAGGACGGTGACTCCGCGTACCGAGGCGGCAGCGGCCCGGTGGCGGTGACCCGGGCCGGTGGCGACCTGAGCCCCGTGTCGGTGGCCTTTCGTGATGCGGTCGCCAGCACCACGGGCGTGCCCGTGGTCGAGGACTACAACGCCGAGCGCCAGGAGGGCGTGGGCCTCTGTCAGATCTCGTCGAAGGACGGTGTTCGCCAGTCCACCTCGGAGGCCTACCTCCATCCCAACGCCGACCGTCCCAACCTCACCGTCCAGAGCGGGGCCTGGGTGCACCGGGTGCTCTTCGAGGGGACCCGGGCCGTGGGCGTGGAGGCCGTGGTCGACGGCACGCTGACCACCTACCGGGCGGACCGGATCGTCCTGAGCGCGGGCGCGGTGAGCACCCCCCACCTGCTGCTCCTGAGCGGCGTGGGGCCGGCCGCCCACCTCGAAGAACACGGGGTCGACGTGGTCGCCGACCTGCCCGTGGGTCACAACCTCCACGACCACCTGTTCTTCCCGCTCACCTTCCTCGCACCCGAGGCCGGCCATCGCGGCACGCCTTGGCACTTCTTCGGCGGCATGATCAAGGAGCGACTCTTCGGGGGCACCTGGTTCGGACGGAGCGTGTTCGAGGTCATGGGCTTCATCAAGACCGAGGCCCACCTGCCTGCCCCAGACCTGCAGCTCCACGTGCTGCCCTGGGCCTACCCATCTCCCAACCAGGACAACGACGAGGTTCGCCCGAAGGTGGACACGCGCCCAGCCATCACGATCCTTCCCACCCTCATCTACCCCCAGAGCCGCGGCCGGCTGAGCCTGCGCAGCGGGGACCCGACGGACAAGCCCGTCGTGGACCCGGGCTTCCTCCGCAGCCAGAGCGATGCCGACCACATGTTCCGCGGCGTGCAGCTCACCCGAGACATCGTGCGTGACCCTGCGATCAGCCCGATGATCACGAGCGAGCTGCATCCGGGCGCCGACTACATGAGCGACGCGGAGCTGAGGGCCGAGCTGCCCAACCGGGTGCAGACGGTCTACCACCCCGTCGGCACCTGCCGGATGGGAAGTGATGAGCGGGCTGTGGTCGATCCGGGCCTGAAGGTGCGGGGCCTCGAGGGCCTCTACGTGGTGGATGCCTCGGTGATCCCCCACATCCCGGGCGGCAACACCAACGCCGCATGCATCATGATCGGCGAGAAGGCAGCAGATCTGCTCCGCCCTTGAGCGATCACATGGCGGGCGCATGCTAAGAACGGGCGTCGCCCGGCCGTCCTCAGGCGGATGGTGCGCGTCACCTCGACATCGTCGGAGACACCATGTCCCAGCCGGAAGGGGCCGCGTCCGCGCCGGCCCAGCAAGATGGCCTCGCTGCCCAGATCAAGGACCTCGACAGCCGGTTCTGGATCGTCAACGCGATGGAGATGTTCGAGCGGCTCGCCTACTACGGCGTGCGTGCGGTGGCGGCCATCTACATCGTGTTGCCGGCCAGCCAGGGTGGCCCCGAGCTGAGCCACATCGACAAGGGCACGATCTTCGCCTGGTGGGCGGCGGTGCAGAGCCTGCTGCCCATGTTCACGGGGGGCTACGCCGACCGCTACGGCCACAAGAAGACCATCGCCGTGGCCATCGTGCTCAAGGTCATCGGCTACGTGATGATGGCGTACCTCAAGGACTTCTGGGGCCTGTTCTTCGGCTGCATGTTCCTGGCCGCAGGCACCGCCATCTTCAAGCCTGGTGTGCAGGGCACCCTGGCCGCCACCATGAAGCCCAAGAACGCGAGTGTGGGCTGGGGCATCTTCTACCAGCTCGTCAACATCGGCGGCTTCCTAGGGCCCGTGGTCGCTGGGCTCCTGCGTCAGATGGACTGGAGCTACGTCTTCTTGAGCTGTGCGGTCATCGTCAGCATCAACTTCTTCTGGCTCCCCTTCTACAAGGACCCGAGCGACGACTTCGAGCCGGACGAGGCGTTCTCGACCCCCCTCAAGGTGTTGATCACGTCGGTGGTGGGTCTGTTCAAGCCCCGCGTCTTCTTCTTCTGCATCGTGTTCAGCGGCTTCTGGTTGATGTTCAACCAGGTCTTCGATCTGCTGCCCAATGTCATCGACGACTGGGTGGATACCTCCGATGTCATCGGGGTCTTGGGCACAAGCTTCGCCGGGCCGGTGGTGCCCACCCTGCTCGCCCTGGGTGCTGGCCTCATCTACGCCATCCTCTGCGGCAGCCTCGTGTTGCTCAGCATGCGTCCAGATCGCCAGAAGACCAGCGAGGTCGCCACCTCGTCCTACGCCATCGTGGGCATCGCCTCGGCCCTGGCCATCGGCCTCCCCATCAGCGGCTTCGGCGGGCTCGAATTCCTGCCGGAGAGCACGCTCGGCGTCGTCGGAGCAGCCCTCATCGTGTGCGGCGTGGGTCTTGTGTCGGCCGTGATCGCCCGTCTCTCGGGCCTGAGCGGCAAGTTCTTGACCGCCAGCCTGGCGGTGGTGGGTGGCGTGAGCGCCTTCGTGCTGACCCGCGGCACCCTCCTCGAGAGCTCCGGCGAGCTCGTGCGCATGGCGGGCGCCGGCGAGCAGATCCCCCCCGAGTGGATGATCAACCTCAACCCCGGCCTGATCATCTTGACGATGATCTTCTTCGGCTACCTCTCGGGCAAGGTTCGCCCCCTCGTCAGCATCATCGTGGGCATGGTCATCGCCACGGTTGGCTCGGTCATCGCTGGCACCGCGGTCTTCGGCTTCATCTGTCTGGGTGGCATCCTGGTGTTCAGCGTGGGCGAGATGCTCAGCTCACCCAAGAAGATGGAGTACCTCAGCACCCTGGCGCCTCCGGGCCAGCAGGGCCTCTTCATGGGCTACGCGAACATCCCCTCGGCCATCGGCTGGATCACGGGCTCCATCTACGCGGGCAACAAGTACGAGGAGCACGGCGACAAGGTGAACCTGGCCCGCAAGCACCTGGTCAACGAGCTGGGGATGAGCCAGGAAGCGGCCGACGAGATCGACCGGGCCGACGTGGTCGCGGCCCTGGGCGAGCGCCTGGACATGACCGCCCTCGAGGTCCAGCAGCTGCTCTTCGAGACCTACCACCCCGAGGAGATCTGGTACGACATCGGCCTCATCGGCCTCGCCAGCATCATCGGCATGGTGATCTACGATCGAGTCGTGCGACACTTGGACAGAGACAAGTCCAAGGGCACGGCCGCCGCCTGACCTGTGGACGCTGCGAGGAGGGGTTCGGTGCGGTGGATTCTCGTCGTGATGCTCGCAGGATGTGAGAACGATCTGGACTGCTGGGAGACGAGCTACAACTCCTACGATGGAGGCGGGGACGAAGGGGAGCCGGTGGGCCGGGCCTGCACGCCCTACAGCGAGGCTCTGGGGCTCCTCGAGGAGGCCCTCCGCGATGCGGACAACGCCATGCCGGTGGAGACCCGGGCGGCCCTCGCAGACGAGGAGAACGGCTACAACTGCTACAGGGAAGGCTTCCTCGGCGCCTACGAATCGATGGTCTGGGAG